>JAHEEH010000244.1 GCA_024640835.1 Bacteroidota bacterium | reverse complement strand
CTCAAGGACATCCTCCTGGAGGATGGACTCATGGACCCGACGACCGGCGAGGCGATGGGTGAGCAGGCCGAGCGCTCGGCAGCGGAGCACGGCGTCACCCGAGGGCAGGTGGACGAGGTGGCGGCCGCGTCGCACCACAGGGCCGCCGAGGCCTGGGACAAGGGCTGGTTCGACGCCGAAGTGGCGCCCATCGGGTACCGCGTGAAGAGGGATACCGTGATGCTCGAGCGTGACGAGGGAATCCGGTCGGAGACCACGGTGGAATCCCTGGGCTCCCTGCGTCCGGCCTTCTCGAAGGAGGGCATCCTGACAGCCGGAAACGCGAGCCAGATTTCGGACGGCGCGGCCGCCCTGGTCCTGGCGAGCGGGAGTGCGGTTCGGGCCCACGGGCTCAAGCCTCTCGCGCGCCTGACCGGTGGGGCGTGGTCCGCCGGCGAGTCATGGCGATTCTCCGAGGCACCCATTCCGGCCGTGAAGAAGCTCCTGGACCGGACCGGGGAGGGCATCGACGACTTTGACCTCTTCGAGAACAACGAGGCCTTTTCCCTGTCGAGCGTTCTGTTCTCGACCAAGCTGGGCGTTCCGTACGATCGGCTGAACGTGCACGGTGGCGCGGTGGCCCTGGGTCACCCGATCGGTTGCTCCGGGGCTCGCATCGTCGTTACACTCGTGCACGCCCTCGCCACGCACGGCAGGCACCGCGGACTTGCGGCGATCTGCCACGGAACGGGGGGGAGCACGACCGTCTCCCTCGAGCTCGTCTGATTCATGGGTCGATTCCTCGTGATCGCATTGGGGGGCGCCCTTGGCGCCCTCCTGCGCTATGGCGTGTCCGGACTGGCCTACCGCCTGGCGGGAGAAGGCTTTCCGTGGGGCACGCTCGCGGTGAACCTCGCGGGATGCCTGGCGATCGACATCCTCTGGGCGGCGTTCGAACGCGCTCCCCTGTCGGCGGAGTGGTCCGCCTTTCTGTTCGTCGGGCTGCTCGGCGCCTTCACGACGTACTCGACGTTCGCGCTCGAATCGATGAACCTCCTTCGAGACGGAGAGACGCTGCTGGCACTCGCCAACGTGGTGGGATCCAGCGTGGGCGGCATTCTCCTGGCCTTCGGCGGTCTGCTCGCGGCACGCCATATCCTGGGCTGAACCATGCATCTTCCCGAAGACGGCGTCCTGCTCCGGATATTCGTCGGCGAATCCGATACGCTGGGGGGGACCTCGCTGTACCGGGCCATCGTGGAGGAGGCCCGGCGACTCAACCTGGCCGGCGCGACGGTCCTGCGGGGCATCATGGGATACGGAGCCGCCAGCAGGATCCATACGACACGGTTCCTGCGCCTTTCGGAGGACCTGCCCGTCGTGATCGAGATCGTGGACACGGAGGACCGCATCGAACTGATCATTCCGTTTCTCGACCGGGTGGTACGGGACGGGCTGGTGACGATGGAGAAGGCCCGGGTGATCCGGTACCGTCATGGCCAGGATGAGGTCTGACCCGGCCATCCCGGCCCTTGTCGAGGCCGCCGCCGCATGGTGCGATCCGGACCATCCGCGGCGGGTGGAGGCGGAGGAGCGAACCCTCGCGGAGGACAACCGGTTCACGGAGGAGGCGCTCGCTTTCGCGCTGAACCAGGCCTTCAGCGAGCTGTCCCTGCAAGCACTGGAGACCTGGCTGGACGGGCGCGCATCCCGGCGATCGGTCCGGGTGGGCGTGCTCGAAGCGGGAAACGTGCCGCTGGCCGGCCTGCAGGACTACCTGGCGGTCCTGCTGACCGGGCACGAGTTCGTCGGAACGGTGTCGTCGCGCTCGCCCCATCTTCTGCCGGCGTTCGCGACGGAGGTGTCTCTCTGTGGAGGACCTTCGGCCGAATTCGTGTCGCGCAAGGCCTTCTTCGACCGCGTGGAGGCGGTCATCGCAAGCGGAACCGACGACACCGGCGCGGTGATAGCGGGCCGTTGCGACCGGTCAGGCATTCCGGTCGGCCGGCGCCTCATCCGGGGAAACCGGTTCGGAGTCGCGGTGCTCGACGGCCGGGAGTCGGACGAGGAGCGGTTGGGGCTTGCCGAGGACGCGCTGCTTCACGAGGGTCAGGGCTGCCGGAATGTCGCCGTCGTCTGGGCGCCCGAGGCCCTGGCCCCCGACCCCGTGCTGGAGGCCTTCGCGGTATTCCGCGGGACTTTCCCGGCGCATCCGGCCACGACCGGCAGCCTGACCATGCAGCAGGCCTTTCTGAAGGCCGTGGGCGCCCCGCATGCCCACGCGGAGGGTATGGCGTTCCTGGTGAGTCGGGGGGCGCCGGAAGTCCAGGCGCCCGGACACGTGCGCTGGGTGGCGCATGACGACGTGGAGGAGGCCGCAACGTGGATCAGGGAAGAGGCCGGACGAATACAGGTCGTCGCTGCGCGCGCCGACGTCCTGTCACGGCTCCCGGAGTCGTGGGCCCACTGCGAGCTCGGGAACGCGCAGCGCCCGCGGCTGAACTGGACTCCGGACGGCATCGACACGGTAGGGTTTCTGACCGGGCTCGCCTAGGGCCGCGTGTCCGCGTGTCGTTCGAGCGCATCCCGGACCGCGGGCCAAAGTTCGTCCCAGGTCAGGTCGCGTGCCTTGGTGACGGTCACAAAGCCGGCGACCACGAACACGTTCGAGATGCCCTGGATGCAGAAGAGCGCCCGCGCCAGCGGATGGCCCGCCGCTTCAGCCGCCGATCCGAAGGTTTCCATCCCGTGAGCCGTGAACGGGCCCCCCGTGGTGGTTACCTTGAGGCTGTCCGGGTTGGGCGTCGGATGAGGGGTGAAGCGATTCATGGTCTCGCCGATACCGGATGCCCGGCCTTCGCCGGGATTGGACGCCGCTGCAACGGAACACACGCCATCCGGTTCGCCGACATGGAAACCGAGAGCCAGGAGAACCCGATCGGGACGCCGGAAGCCGAACCTGGCCGCCTGGAGCGGCTGGCCGCGGAGGTCCGGGGGCTCGTAGAGGATGTCAGGACGTGGATCGACCTCAAGATCAAGCTGCTCGAAATCGAGGTGGAGGAGCGTGTTCGCGACCTGCTGAACCGCGTGGCCGTGACCGTCGTCATCGCCGTGCTCGCCTTTCTTGCCCTCGTATTCGTGCTGGTCACTGCAGCCCTGGCCCTCGGACTGTGGTGGGATAACATGCTGCTCGGTTTCGTGGCGGTCACGCTTGCGCTGGTGGTCCTGACGATCATGCTGTATGTCCTGAGGCCGGGGCTCGTGCGCAAACGGGAGGCGGCCCGACGGGAAGATCTGGCGGCGGTCGGCCCTGCAGTGGAACCCGCCCGACTCGAGGCTGCAACGGAGGAGGACCGCGATGGCTGAGAGGCTTTCCAGGCGCGATGTCGAGGAGCGGATCGGCGTTGCCGAGAAGTCCATATCCGGACGGGTGGGTGCGCTCGAGCGGGTGTTCAAACCCCGGAGGTCCAGCGTCATCGAACGGGCGGTAAGGCTTCCGTCGACGAGGATCGTGTCGATGGTGGTTGCGGGTGCCGTCGTGGGCTGGGTGTTCGTGTCTATTGGTCGACGTCTCATTCGGCGCCGGCGGACCACGGATCACTGGGTCGAGGACATCGTGGACGAGGTGGCGCGAGAGAAGGCGCGTGGCGAAGATGACCGGACCGCACTCCGCCGGGCCCTTGGCAGGGAATGCGGCCGGGGACCGGCGGCCGGACCGGAGGGGTCGGCGGGCCTCGTGTCCTTCGTTCTGGGCTACGCGGTTCGCACCGGAGTACAGACGCTGGTGACCAGCGTGGTCGACCGGTGGTCACGCAACGGATCGAACCCCGACGCCGCCGGGGATTCCTGAATCCGGTGGCGGCCTGCAGGCAGCCGCCGTATCTTCAACGCTCGTTTTTTTGAGGGCATGGCCGCCGGCGGCGCCGGTGGCGTGAGGTCGATGCGCATCGTACTCTTCGGACCGCCCGGCGTGGGCAAGGGATCACAGGCCAGCCTGCTGCAGGAGAGGCTGGACCTGCGGCACATCTCGACGGGAGTCATCCTTCGTCGGGGCATTCGTGCTGGCACTCCCGTCGGGCGCACGGCGGAAGAGTACGTGACGTCGGGAAGGCTCGTGCCGGGCAGCATCGTACGGGTTCTCGCGGAGGACGCGGTCCGGGAG
>JAHEEH010000243.1 GCA_024640835.1 Bacteroidota bacterium | reverse complement strand
TCCGACAGACTGTGCGCCGGATCCGACGACATGACGAGCGTTCTGAGTCCTCGCCCGGACGCAGCGAGCGCGGTCGCGGCGGCGCAGGTCGTCTTGCCGGTACCGCCCTTTCCGGTGAAGAGGAGGACGCGCGTCATAAGGAATTGGTTATTTCGTCGTGAGCGCCGAATCCGGATCGGCTTCCAGCGTAATTTGCTGATTCACCCCGCAACCATACGGCGCGCGACGGCGCCGGTGACGCAGTTCATGTCCGAATACGTCAGAAACCTTGTGAAGGACCCCCAACGCACCCCCGACACCCACGGCGCAGAAGGAACGCAACTGGAGAGGATTCCGGTCCTGATCTTCGACGACCCGGCGCAACTTTCGCTGCAGGTTGCCCGCCGGATCGCCAACCTGATCGAGGAGAGGCAGGCCGCGGGCCGCCGTGTGGTGCTCGGGCTTCCGACGGGCTCGACGCCGATCGGTGTCTACCAGCAGTTGGTGCGGATGCACAGGGAGGAGGGTCTCGACTTCTCGAACGTCGTCACGTTCAACCTGGACGAGTATTACCCGATCGCGCCGACCTCGCTGCAGAGCTACCGCCGGTTCATGCACGAGAACCTCTTCGATCACGTGAACATCCCGGAGGCGCAGATCCACATCCCCCGGGGCGACGTCCCGAGGGACGAGATCGAAACGTACTGCATGGGCTACGAGCTGGCGATCCAGAAGGCGGGCGGGATCGACCTGATGCTCCTGGGAATCGGCAAGACGGGCCACATCGGGTTCAACGAGCCCGGGTCGAGCCTGGCGAGCCGGACGCGGATGGTGGTCCTCGACGAAATCACCCGCAAGGACGCGTCGAGCGACTTCTTCGGCGAGGAGAACGTGCCGCGGGAGGCGCTCTCGATGGGTGTCGGGACGATCATGGACGCCAGGGAGATCATCCTGATCGCGACGGGGGAGCACAAGGGACCCATCCTGCGGAGGGCCGTCGAGGAAGAGGCGACCATCGAGGTCACGGCCTCCTACCTGCAGCTCCATCGGGACGTGATGGTCTATGCGGACGAGGCGGCGGCGGAATACCTGACGCGCGTCCAGACGCCGTGGGCCGTGATGCCCGTCGAGTGGACGCCCGAACTCACGAAGCGGGCGGTGATCTGGCTCTCCGAGCAGACGGGGAAGGCCCTGATGCGCCTGGAGCCCCACGACTTCCAGCGGCACCTGCTGTACGGGCTGGCCGCCCAGTGGCCGCACACGGACGCGCTGTGCCGCAGTGTCTTCGAGGACCTGCGCCAGAGAATCCGCTATCCCGAGGCGATTCCAAACGGGGAGCGGGTCATCGTCTTCAGCCCGCACCCGGACGACGACGTCATCTCGATGGGCGGCATGCTGGACGCCCTCGTCCGGAACGGCAACGAGGTGACCGTCGCCTACATGACCAACGGGTCGGTGGCGGTCTTCGACGCGGACGTACGGCGGTACCTGCAGTTCATGGAGCTGGGCCTGCCGGCGATCGGCGTGCCCGAGGAGGTGGTGGAGCTGCTGGGATCGCGAGCCAAGGAGATCCGCCACTTCCTTTCCGTGAAGACGGCCGGCGAAGTGGACATCGATTCCGTCCAGCATCTGAAAGCGTTCATTCGATACTCGGAAGCCATTGCCGGGATCGAGGTCATGGGGCTCGGGGCCGGAAATGCCCGGTTCCTGGACCTGCCCTTCTACCGCACGGGGCGCGTTCGCAAGGAGCCGGTGGGCAAGGCGGATATCCAGATCGTCCACGAGCTGCTGGCCGAATTCAAGCCATCCCACATCTTCGTGGCCGGGGACCTGTCGGACCCGCATGGCACGCACCGCGTGTGCTACAACGCCGTGGCCCACGCCCTGGAGGCGTACCGCGGCGAGGTGGGCGACGAGGCTCCGCTCGTGTGGCTGTACCGAGGTGCCTGGCAGGAATGGGAGATCGATCGGGTGGACGTATTCCTGCCGATCTCGAAATCCAGCATGGACCGCAAGATCGAGGCGATCTTCAAGCACGAGAGCCAGAAGGACCGGGCCATGTTCCCGGGCGCCCACGACCCGCGCGAGTTCTGGGAGCGAGCGCGGGACCGGAACCGGGAGACCGCCGAAGCCCTGAACAGGCTGGGGCTTCCGGAATTCCACGCCGTGGAGGCGTTCGTGACGGTCCGCGAGATGTAATGCTCAGCCGAATCGGGTCCTGATCCGCTCGAGAGCGGTCTCGACGTCGGCGTCCGAGAGATCGCGGTGCAGGGTCGCGCGGATGGTCCGTGGTCCGAAAGGAACCATCAGGATGCCGTCCTCGCGGAGTGCGGCGAGGATGGCGGCGGCCGGCTGGTCGAGGGTCTCGAACATCACGATGTTGGTGTCGACCTCTTCGGGATCGATGCCGAACGCGCCGAGGTCCGCCAGACCGGTCGCCAGTCGGCGCGCCCTTTCGTGATCGAGCGCGAGGTCCGCGCGGTGATGCTCCAGGGCGTAGAGTCCCGCGGCGGCGAGGATACCGACCTGGCGCATGCCTCCGCCCCACATCTTCCGGAACCGATGGGCGCGTTCGATGACTTCGGCGGATCCGGCGAGCAGGGAGCCCACGGGAGCGCCGAGACCTTTCGAGAGGCAGACCGATACGGTGTCGAACGGCCCGGCGAGTTCCTTTTCCGGGAGGCCCGTGCGGACGGCCGCGTTCCAGATGCGGGCTCCGTCGAGATGGAGGCCCAGCCCGCGGCGCCTGGCGACGTCCGCGATGCCCCGGACGAGCGGCTGGGGCTGGACGACGCCGCCAGCCTTGTTGTGCGTGTTCTCGAGCGAAACCAGGCGTGGCTGCGGTTCCCAGTACGCTCCGGGACGAATGGCGTCTTCGACCTGGCGGGGGGTCAGCAGGCCCCGCTCTCCCTGCACCGTTCGCAGCTGCACGCCCGAGAGCACGCCCGCGGCGCCCGATTCGTAGTTCGCCACGTGGCATCCGGCCTCGCAGATCACCTCGTCTCCGGGCTGGGTCTGGGCCCGGATCGCGAGCTGGTTTCCCATGACGCCGGACGGCACGAACAGGGCGCGCTCCTTGCCCAGGAGGTCGGCCACCGTTTCCTGGAGGCGAAGGACGGTCGGATCCTCGCCGAAGACGTCGTCTCCGACCTCGGCGTCGTACATCGCGCGACGCATGCCCTCGACGGGCCGCGTTACGGTATCGCTGCGCAGATCGATCAGGGTCGCGGTCATGTCAGTAGCCCATCTGCTGCATGCGTTGCAGGATTATGGACCGGTACCAGCCTGTTCGGGCGACCGAACGGGTACGCGGAGCGGGCAGCAGGGCCGCGAGGCCGGCCGCCTGTTCCCGGGTCAGGCTCCCGGCCGACGTTCCGTAATGATAGCGCGCAGCCTCCTCGGCTCCGAAGATCCCGGGTCCCCACTCCACGACATTCAGGTAGAGTTCGAGTTGCCTCCGCTTGGACAGGACGAGGTCCGCGGCAAGCGTAAGAGGGACCTCGACCCCCTTTCTCACCCATCCGCCGCGGGTCGTCATGAAGAGATTCTTGACCAGTTGCTGCGTTATGGTGGATCCGCCGCGTTGCCGTCGTCCGGAGCGGCGATTGTCCTCGGCGGCCTCCTCCAGCGCCCGGAGGTCGATGCCGGCGTGCTCGAAGAACCGCCCGTCCTCCGCGGCCACCACGGCGTGGGGCAGGTCGGGATCGATGCGGTCGATCGGCATCCGCGTGGTGCGAAGGCGGGGGCTCTGCCCCGACACCATCATCTCGATCCGGCGCTGGATCTTCACGCCCGTGGCCGGCGGCGGGACGACCGTGTACAGCAGGAGGAGGAGAAAACAGGCCGCGAGGTACCCCAGGAAGGTGAAGGCGGCGAATCCTGCGATTCGCGAGACCAGCCGGGCGATGCGCCCACCGACCGATACCCGTTCCATCCTCGTAGCCTAGCGGCTGATATCCATCACTTCGAACTGGACCTTTCCGGCCGGGACCTGGATTTCGACGACGTCACCCTTTGCCGCCCCGAGCAGTCCCTTGCCGATGGGGCTGGTCACGGAGATGCGGCCGGACGCCAGGTCGGCCTCTTCGGCAGAGACCAGGGTATAGGTCTGCTGGGCGCCATTCGAACGATTGCGGACGGTGACGTTGGACAGGATGTAGGCGCGGGACGCATCGACCTGCTTCTCGTCCACGATCCGGGCGCTCGCGATGGTCGCCTCGATCTTGGCGATACGGGCCTCCAGGTGCCCCTGGGCCTC
>JAHEEH010000242.1 GCA_024640835.1 Bacteroidota bacterium | reverse complement strand
GCAGTCGTCCGGACCCGAGGGATCCGCTTCCAGCGCAAAGCCCGGACCCGAGTGGCACGACACGCACGCCGCCGTCTCGTGAGCACCCACCAGAGCGTAGCCGTTCGCGCTCGACGCGTGGTCGAAGACCGCGTCCCCCCACGTCGTCTGGCCGTGGCACTCCAGACACCCGAGCGGGAAGCCCGCCTCCCCGTGGTTCGGCTCCGTCGTCCCGTCATAGTCCCCCTGGTGGCACGACGCGCAGTCCGGGTTCGCCTCCGTGAACGTAGCCCCCTCGCCAAAGTCGTGACACGACTCGCAGGCCACGTTCAGGTGCGCTCCCTGGAGCGGGAACGGGGTCACGGAGTGGATCGCTTCGCCATCCGTGAGGGTGAAGGACTCTTCGACGTGGCATCGCGCGCAGTCCGTCCCCAGCGCGCTGGCGTGCGGGTCGACATGGCACGACGCACACGCATCGCTGGACACGTCGGGCACGTCGAACCGGGCCGCTGTGTGGCACGACACGCACGGGGCTTCCGCGTGGGATGCCAGCAGGGGAAAGCGCGTGGACGCCGCATGGTCGAACGAGATCGTTTCCCGGAGGGGCCTCCAGGCATCCTCGCGGTGGCACGCCGTGCATTCGAGGCCTGCAGGCAAGGGACCGTGCGGGCTGGACGCGATCTGGGCCGAGACGGATCCGGATGCCAGGAACAGGACGAGCGATAGGATGACTCGGCGATTCATCGGGCGGGCTCTCCGAACTTGGTGTCTATCTGGACGCCACACTCCTCCAGGAATCGGGTGGGCAGCACGCCGCCGGCGAACACGAAGATCTGGTCGTTGGGCACGGTCCGCTCGGCTCCGTCCGCATGCCGGAGAACCACGTCGCGCGCATCGATCCGAACGGCCTCGGTGGACCAGAGGATCTCGATTCGACCGGACGCGACCGCATCCTCGACGCGGGTGAGATTCTCCGGCTTGATCCTGGAGAAGGCGTTCCGGCGGTACGACAGATGAACCGTCGTGCCGGATTCCGCCGAGAGGGCCAGGGCAGCCTCCACGGCGGAATCGCCGCCCCCTACGACCAGGACCCGGTCGCCTCGGAAGGCCTCGGGCTCGCGAAGGGCGTAGCTGACCTTGGGCAACTCCTCGCCCGGTACGCCCAGCTTGCGCGGGACCCCGCGACGGCCGATGGCCAGCACCACGTGACTCGAGCGGTAGGTCGACCCGCCCGTCTCCGTCTCGAATCCTCCACCATCCAGACGGCGGACCCGGTTCACGGTCTCGCCGGTCTGCACCTTGAGGCCGGTCTCCTGTACGATGCCGTCCCAGAGGTCGATGAGCTCCTCCTTGAGGATCTCCCGCATGGGGAGCTTCCCATAGCCGGGTACGACAAGCGGTCGGGTCATCACGAGCTTCTTGCGCGGGTACGACCGGACGGCTCCGCCGATGTCTTCCTTCTCGACGGTCAGGAAGCGCAGGCCGTGTTCAATGCAGTTCAGGGAGGCCGCGAGCCCCGCCGGCCCACACCCGACGATCAGCACGTCGAGAGGGGAGGCGCCGCCGATCCGACCTCCGGCCGCGATCGATTCGATGCACTGGCGGCCCTGCTCGAACGCGTTGCGGATCAGTCCCATTCCGCCCAGTTCGCCCACGATGTGCAGACCCGGGACGTTCGTCTCGAAGTTCTCCCGGATGCGGGGAATGTCGACCCCCCTCCGCTCTGATCCGAAGACCAGCTGGATGGCATCCATCGGACAGGCCCGCTCGCACAGTCCGTGACCGATGCAGCGCGCGGGGCTCACCGGTACGGCCTGGCCGAAGCGCAGGCCCAGGACGTCCTTTTCCGGGCAGACCTTCAGGCAGTTTCCCGTTCCGATGCATGATCCCGGATCCACGACGGGATGAAGCGAGAACGGCTCGTCCAGGCCATACTCGATGGAAGCCTCCTCCGCGTCGACCGTATTCCGTTCCATGCGGCGCTGCCTGCGCAGGTAGGGCACCATGAGCCCGAGGGTCAGCGCGAGCCCGACCACGGCGATGATGACGGTGTCGAGATCCATGGTCAGAACGAATAGGTAAGGCCGAGCCCGAGCGCAAGGCCCGTCGCGATGTCTCCGATCTGGACCTGCGACGAGGCGTCCAGACGGAGGCGATCCCTGAGGGGAGCGAGCACGAGCAGGCGGATGGACTCGGAGCGCGTGGTTTCCGGACCGTACTCGAAATCGTAGTGACGCCACATGATCTCCACGCGTCCCGTTCCGAATCGTCTCCCGACCGATAGGGTGGTGAACCGGCTCGTGCTTCCCACGCGGGTCCACTGCGAGGCACTGGCTGAAAGGCCCAGGCGCCAGAGAGGTGTCTCGGTGAGCCGGGCGGAGGCAGCCCACGTGGTGCTTCGAGCCGACGCCTCGGCCGTGTTCACGGTCCAGGAGATCTGGGCCGAAGCCACGCCTCTTCCCCACCACAGGTCCACCGATTCCCTTCTGCGGCGCGTGCCCAGCACGTCCGACGATCGCCAATAGGCATACGGACGTCGTTCGTAGTGCCGGGCCTGGAGCCGAACGCCCGCGACGACCGGTATCACGGCACGCAGCGAGACCCTGGACGCCGACCATCCTCCGTCCTCCGGATCCCGATCCACGACCAGGTCCGCGCCGGCCCTGAAGTCCCCGAGACGGAGGTCCTGTTCGATTCCGACGTACGTATGGTCCAGCCACTCGTTGCCCGGGCGTACGTGAACGGCCGACAGCGTCGTACCGAGACGCCACTCGCCCGGGCGGAGGTCGAATTCGGCGTAGGCGGCAGCCTTGGGCACGTCCGTCTGAACGACTCCGTTCCACGCGTCGGGCTCCAGACCGAAGGCGACGCCCGCGGTCACCCTCCGTCCCCGAAATCCCCCTCGAACTCCGTCCCAGTACGAGTGCGCGCCGTCCTGGCGGAGCGGAAACCGGCCGGCCTCCACGTCGAGGCCGGATCCGTATCCGGATCGGGACAGGCTGAAGGAGTACAGCCTTGCCTGGGTATCCTCTCCCACGATGCTGTTCGACGAGAAGCGTCGATGGAGCCGCGCATCCAGCACGGCGTTCCATCCGCCGGGGAGCTCGGTGGCTGCGAGGCGCAGGGACATGGACGGCGAGCCCAGGGTTCTTGCGGACGGGTCGAAGAGACCCGCGTCCGTGGCCGTCCGGCGGGCGTTGGCAGAGATCCGGATTCGCCCCGAGATGCGTACCGGGCGCGATGCGCGGCTCCGCTCGGTCCGGGATCCCTGCCCGAGGATGGACGGTCGCTCCTCCCCGGCGGCCGGCGGAGCATCCTCGGGAGCGTCCGCCGCGAGGCGGGACACGCGGAGCACGAGCGTGTCACCGACGGCGACATCGAACGGAGCGCCCACGAATGTGGTGAGCGAGCGCGCGCGCGCGGTTCCTGCGACGCGGAGCCACCCTGCCGCGACGTCCCCGATGAACACCTCCAGGGTGTCGCCCTGGTGCAGGTCCTGATCACGGCCCACGTCCAGGTAGACGTACTCGGCGGTGAGGTAGGTCACCCGGGCCGGGACGGTGGCAGGCGCACCCGGTCGATCCTGGGCGGTCGCGGGCCCGGCGCCCCAGAAGAGCGCCGCCATGCCCGTCCATGCGATGATCGTCAGGAAGCGTGGCATGACGAGCATCGAATGTCGATGGGGCGGAAGCGGACGAAGAGCTGACCATCCGCGTCGGTCTCCGGGCCGTGGCACTGCCCGCACGTCACGTTCCGGTGCGCGCTGTCCAGGGGGAACCGGGTACGGTCGTGGTCGAATCCCGCAAGCCGGAACGACGTGGAATCGTGGCAGTCGGCACACGGGCGATCGGCGAACTGTTCCCGATGGGGATCGTCTCCCCGATGACAGGAAGCGCAGGTCGAATCCAGGCCGCGATAGGGCACGGGCCCCCCGTCTCCGGCCCGGTGACACAGGACACACGCGGTGACCGCGTGGCGCCCGGAGAGCGGGAACCGGGTCCCGGAGTGGTCGAAGGCGACCGCATGCCAGTCATCGGTTCCGTGACACCCCTCGCACGGCACGGGCGTGACTCCGGCGGAGAACTGCCCCGCGTGCGGATCGGACGCCGCATGGCACGTGACGCACGCCTGGCCCCCTCCCTCCACGTCGAAATGTCTCCCGTCGACCGTCGGTACGTGGCACCCCTCGCAGGCGACGGCCAGGTGGGCTCCGGTGAGTGCGAACCGGGTCTCGGTCGCATGACGATCCGGCCCGAACGACGATGGGTT
>JAHEEH010000241.1 GCA_024640835.1 Bacteroidota bacterium | reverse complement strand
AGAACGAGAAGTTCGCCTCGGTCGAGGCCGGCCTCGTGTACCGGTCGCGCAGCATGCCGCTGTCCGTATCGGCCAACGTGTACAGGACCTCGTGGAAGGACCGCACGATCACCCGGGGCGTGGAGCTCCTGGACGGCACCTACGGCGTCGTCAACCTCCTCGGCCTCGACGCGCTGCACCAGGGCTTCGAGATGGAAGCCGCGTACCAGCCCCTGCCGTTCCTTCGTTTCGACGGATCCGCGTCGTTCGGCGACTGGACGTACACCGAGGATGTCAGCGCCCGCTACACGCCGGACGAAAACAACCGGAGTGCGGTGCAGTACCTGCGCCTGTACACCCGCGACCTCAAGGTCGGTGATGCCCCGCAGGCGCAGTTCGCGCTGGGCGTGACGGTCCTTCCGATCGACGGGATGTACGTGAAGGTGCTCGGACGTCGCTACACGGACTTCTATGCGGAATTCGATCCGCTGTCCCGCACCAACGAGGACGACCGTGGCCAGTCCTGGCAGATTCCGGGGTACTCGATCTTCGATCTGCACGCAGGCTACGACCTGCCGATCAACTCGAGGCGGTACGGCGTCCAGGTCTTCGCCAACGTCTTCAACGTCCTGAACGAGACGTACATCCTGGAGGCGGTGGACAATTCCGCGTACAACTCCTACTCCGCCAACGGCCTCGATCACCACGCGGACGATGCTGAAGTCTTCCTGGGCCTGCCCACGACCTTCAACCTCGGTCTGACGGTGACCCTCCGCTAGGCTCGGGATCGATCCTTCGCACTGCCCCGGCAGTGTGAGCACAGGCCCCCCGTCCGGCACGACCGGGCGGGGGGCTCGTCGTTTCCGGCGGGTCGGCCCGGGGTTCGGCGGCTCACCGGCTCCGGGGGCGTCGTTCCACGCACGGGGGTTTGCGCGATCTCAGGCGTCGGCGGCCGGCTTCTCACCGCGGCGGACGATCACGTAGGCCACGAGTGCGAAGGCGAAGAAGACCAGCAGCATCCAGGCGACCCCCTGGATGGTGCCAATCAGGGTCCGGTACAGCTCCAGGATCCAGCGGTCCGCGTTGAGGATGATGGGGTTCTCCGGATCGGGCGTGATGTACTTCTCCAGGTCCCACACGCGAACGCCGCCCGAAATCCCGACGACGTAGATCGCGAACGTCAGGTACCGCTTCCAGGCCGCCCCGAATTCGGACCCGACGATGCGGTCCAACGTCCGGTCGATCGAGCCCCTGAAGAAGTAGGCGATGAGGAACGAGCAGAAGGCCGCCAGGACGAGCGTGGCGAGCAGCAGGGAGACGAACATGGTTCAGCACCGGTTGGACCCCGAAGGGTTGCATCCGGTGTCGACCCGTGCAAGCGGGGATGCCCCCACACCGGGGAATCAGTGTTTCGCGACCCAGGCCTCGCGGATTTCCAGCTGCCGGTTGTCCGGTGAATCGAGCGGAACAATGGAATAGTGGGGATCACTGGCGCCCAGCACTACCCGGACCGTCCGCTCCGTCCCCCACCGGTCCACGGTCACTGCCACCGTGTCGCCCGGCGCCAGACCCTCACCGGGAAGCCCGGAAGCATCCCCGATCCGCTCACCGTCTACGGCGACGATCACATCCTCCTCGTCCAGGCCCGCGCGGAATGCCCCCGAACCGGGCGCCACCGCCGTGATCCGCAGGTTGTCGAGCGATATGCCGAGGCGAACGGGGCTCCCTTCGCCGGGAGTCCGTGCAAGGCGCAGCCCGGCATGGGCCAGGGCGGCGTCCCAGTCCACGTCCTCGGTGGAGAAGACGTACGCGTCGAAGAACTCCTCGAACGACGATCCCGACACCTCCTCCAGCGACCTCCGGAAGCCGTCCTCGGGTACGCCCTCCCCGTTGCGGTAGTACGTGTCGTACAGGTGACGCATGACGTCGTCGAGGCTCTTGTCGCCCCCGGTCCGCTCGCGGACTTCGAGGTCCAGCACCATGCCGAGGACCTTGCCCGCCGTGTAGAACGAGTAGAACGTGTAGGGGGGCGGGTCGTCCTGCTTGGCCCAGCTGTCGAAGCTGGACATCGCCACCGTCGTCACCTTGCGGGCTGGATCGAGATCAAAGTACTGGACCGCCCCCGCCAGCTGCGCGAAGAACCGCTCTTCCGTGATCAGGCCGGCCCGCAGGAGGGCCAGATCTCCGTAGTAGTCCGTGATGCCCTCGAAGAGCCACATCAGCGTCGTGTACTGCTCGCGGCTGTAGTCGGTCGGCACCATCGCGGCGGGCCGTATGCGCTCCACGTTCCAGAGATGGAAGAACTCGTGCGAGGCCACGGACAGGACGTAGAAGTAGTAGCCCGGCTCGTCGAGACTCTCGGGCATGGCGACCATGGAGCCGGGACCGAGCACGACGGACGTCGAGTTCCTGTGCTCGACGCCATGCCCGGACTCGTATGGAAGGAACTGGTACAGGAAGACGTACCGGTCGAAGGGCACGTCCTGCATGATGGCCACCTGGGCCTCGACGATCCGCCGGACGTGGTCGATGAATCGCTCCGGATCGTAGTCCCACGCACCCAGGACCGCGATGTCGAACGTGGCCCCGACTGCCTCGAAGGAGCGGACCACGAGGTCCGGGCTCGCCAGGAAGGGCGAGTCGACCAACTCGTGGTAGTCCTCGGCGCTCCAGGCGTCGAGTGACGGATCGAAGTCGAGCGCCGTGGCAACGCGCCATCCGTCGGGCAGCGCGAGGCGAAGCGAAACGGGTTCCGCCTCCCGACCGGGAACGTTCATGAGCGCCGTGATCGGGTTGAGCGACAGACGCCCCTGGCCGACGTAGCTCGAGCCGGCATCCAGCTGCTCCGCGTACTGCCGGTAGCTCAGCACGATGTCGGACGCTCCGTCCGTGTCGACCTGCCAGGTGTTGCGATCGATCTTGCGGGACTCGAGCGCGCGGCCGTATGCGGTCCCGGCGCCGATCCACACGATGTCTTTCGCGTAGTTCTGGATCACGTAGCGACCCGGCCTCCAGTAGGGAATGCGCACGTCCAGCGTTTCTCCCTCGTGGGCGGAGACGTGCATGGTCACGTTCAGCCAGTGGTCGTTGGGCGCGCCCCACGAAATCTCGTACCGGATGGCCGGTGGATCCTGGGCGTTTGACGGGACAACAAGGAGGAGTGCGAGAAGCGCAGGAATGAACCGGTGCATCGAGTTTGGGACTTGTTCAGGGCGCCGTTACGACACCGCGCCGAGTATGTTACCCGACCTCGTGCCGGGAGTACAGGTCGAGATCGTAGCGCTCGAAGTAGAAGCGATGCTCTCCCCGCGCCTCCCTCAAAGGGATGACGAATCGACGCGTTCCGTCGGCGGGATGCTCCGCGAAGGTTCGGCGCAGGCGGTCGGCAAGAGGATGCGGGCAGAAGATGGCCCAGTCCACGCCGTCGGGAGCGGGCTCTGCCCGCAGGACCGTGGCCCCCGCGTCGAGAAGCGACCGGATGCCGGACAGGCTGCGACGGACGTCTCCGGACCCCGCGTCTGGCGATGCGAACGGCGGCGCCCCGCCCGCGATGACGAGCAGGTGCCCCGGCTCGCCCCGGGACAGCGCCTCGACCGGGTCCACCGCCAGCCAGGAACCGTCGTCACCCGCCACGCACCAGTCTCCCTTCCCGACCGTATCGATCAGCGGCTCCACCCATGCCCGTGGGGCGCCCGGAGTCGTCGCACCGGTCTTCAGCGAGGGCAACTCCGTTGCCGCCAGGTATCCCCGGTAGTACGGGGGCCGCGCCAGAAATGCCTCCAGGGTCGTCGGCTCGCTGGCCAGCCGCGCCTCCGGATCCGTGTCTTCGGCCAGCGGCTCGAGCCCCGCGGGCTCTTCATGGAAGTACTTGACCACGATCATCGTGCTCTCCGGTCAGTCGTCATCACAACCCTCTCCCCGGATACCCTCCAACCCCTCCCGGATCAGCCAGGGCACCATCACGAGCGCCGCGACCGGATCCGCCCACCACCAGCCGAAAGCCGCATTCAGGCCGAGGCCGATGAAGAGGGCCGCGGACAGGAACGAGCACGCCAGCGTCTCCTTTGCTTCCGCGCGGAGTGCCCGGCTCGCGAGTCGATCCGCCGCACGGAGTTTCCCCCACGCTATGACCGGCATGACGACGAGCGAAACCGCCGCCAGCACGATGCCCACGAGCGACTCGCCCGGCGCATCCTGCCACCACAGGATCCACCCGGACTGCGCCGTGACGTACACCGCCAGGAGCAGGAACGTCGCGCCCACGAAACGATGCAC
>JAHEEH010000240.1 GCA_024640835.1 Bacteroidota bacterium | reverse complement strand
CTCGAGCGGGGATCGGCCATCCTCCTTCTGCGTCATCAGGTCGCCGAGCAGGCGGTCCTGGATCGGGCGGGACACGTAGATGCCGCCGTCCAGGATGCGGTTCATCGCGGTGACCAGCACGTCCGTGGGCTCGGATTTGCCCACGAAGCCCCGGGCCCCCTCGCGCAGGGCGCGGCCCGCGCACGTTGCGTTCTCGAAGTGCGAAATCACGAGGACGCGGACCCCTGAGTGCATCTCCACGATCTGCCGGACCAGCTCGAATCCGCTCATGTCCGGGAGCGACAGATCCACCGTCACGAGGTCCGTCTCGTGCGTGGACAGCCACTCGACCGCGGCTCGGCCGTCCTCGGCCTCGCCGGCCACGTTCAGGTCCGGCTCGGTCTCTATGGTAACGGCGATTCCGCGCCGGGTCAGGGGGTGATCATCGACAATGAGTATGTCAGGCACGGCATTGAATCGGTTGACCCGACGCAGAAAGGAGAATCCATGGAACACTGAGAAGGACCGGATGATCGGGCGACCGAATTGACAGCCGTTCCCCTCCACGTCGGTAAGCGGCGTGCGGGCATGCGTGTGGGACGGTCATGGGGTGTCTCTACCGGGGAAAACCCGACACGTCGTGTATCCCTTCAACCGCGTGCTTGCGGATGGACGCGGATCCGTATACTGGGAACAGGACCATCTGGCTGTTCGATGAATCGCAAGCTGAATCGTAAGCTGAGGCGCCAACTGATCATGGCGGCGGGCATTCTGATCGCCTTCGTCATCATCATGGCGGTACTGAGTCGGCTGGGTTGATGTCGGGGACGGTGGGTCCGAACTCACCTCCGGGCAGGACGTTGGAGCAACGGATCGCGGTCCGTCCGCCGGCGATTCACCGAGTTCCCGTCCCATCCTGACCCGCTGACCATGAAGTTCTTCATCGATACGGCCGATCTGACAGAGATCCGCGACGCACAGGCCATGGGCCTGCTCGACGGGGTTACCACCAATCCCTCGCTGATGAAGAAGGCGGGCGGGTCGGACTTCCACGGGCACATCGTCAGGATCTGCGAGATCGTGGACGGGGACGTGTCCGCGGAGGTTACCGCGACCGACTACGACGGCATCATGGCCGAGGCCCACACGCTCGCTGCACTCCACGAGCAGGTGGTGGTCAAGGTGCCGTTGATCCCTGAGGGCATCCGGGCCATCCGCTCGCTGTCGTCGGAAGGGATCCGCACCAATTGCACGCTCTGCTTCTCACCGACCCAGGCGCTCGTGGCCGCGAAGGCCGGCGCCACGTACATCAGCCCGTTCGTGGGCCGACTGGACGATATCTCGACCTCGGGAATGGAGCTCATCGAGCAGATCGTCCAGATCTACGCGAATTACGGATACGCGACCCAGGTCCTCGCGGCCTCCATCCGGCATCCCCTGCACGTCGTGGAGTCGGCCCTCGCGGGAGCCGACGTCGCCACCATCCCGTATTCGGTGCTGATGCAGCTCATGAAGCACCCCCTGACCGACCTCGGCCTCGAGCGGTTTCTCGCCGACTGGGCCCAGTACCAGCAGGCTGCCGCGACTTCGAACGGAGCCTCCTGATTGCGCCCCACGGAGAGCAGCATGGGTGACCGGGACGCAGGCCCTGCGTCGGCGACGTTCCTGCCGATGGGCGGAACCGACGAGATCGGGGCCAGCTGCCATTTCCTGAACATCGACGGGACGGGAATCCTGCTCGACGCCGGGGCCGATCCGGAGCTCGAGGGCCAGGCCAGCCTGCCGGACATCGACCTGGTCCGTCGTCGGAGCGACCGGTGGGTGGACCACGTGCTGGTCTCCCATGCCCATCACGATCATCTCGGGGCCCTGCCCGTGGTGATCCGGTCGTTCCCGCACGTCATGGTCCACATGACGCGCGCCACGCGCGACCTGGCCGATATCCTGCTTCCGGCCTCCGCGAAGCTCCAGAAGAAACGCCTGGTCGAGGGGTCCTCCTCCGCCCAGCCGCTCTTCGACACGGAGGAACTGGGGGCGTACTCCTATCTGTACCTCACCCACGAACTGGAGGCGACGTTCGACCTCACGGGCCTCCGTGGGGCCGGGCGCATCGAGGGGCAGCTGCTGGATGCGGGGCACGTCCTGGGGTCGGCCGGGCTTCTGCTGACGGCCCACGGACCGGACCGGCCCCGACGCCTGTTCTACACGGGCGATACCGGAATGAGGTCCCAGACCATCATCCGCGGCGCGAGGTACCCGGAGGAACCGGTCGATACGCTCGTGATGGAGGCGACCCTCGGCGCCGATCCGGATGCCGAGAAGACGAGCAGGCGCCTCGAGGAAGAGCGGCTGGGCGAGGCGCTGCGCGAAGTCCTCTCGGGCGGCGGATGCGCGGTACTTCCGGTGTTCGCGCTGGGTCGCGGCCAGGAGATCATCGCGCTCCTGGACCGGTACCGGAAGGAGGGCGTCATCGGCGAGGACGTTCCCATCTACTCGGCCGGTCTCCTGAGGGCGATCTCGGACGTCTACGACCGGACGCGCTTCTCGACGCCCCGGATGGACGAGGAATTCCAGGTGTTCGGCGTCGAACAGAAGCGGCTCCCGAGGGGGCGGGGCGGCATGGCCGAGGCGCTCACACGTCCCGGCATCTTCGTCCTCGGAAGCGGCATGATGTTCGAGAGGACCCTTTCGAACCGGATCGCCCAGGAGGTCGTGGAGCACGAGAAGCATGCCGTGCTGCTCGTGGGGTTCGCCCGTGACGATTCGCCCGCGCACAGGCTTCTCAGCGCCACGGGAAACGGGCAGGCCCCGGAGGTCCTCCTGGACGCGTCGCGAGGCCGGCAGGCCCTGCGCTGCCGGGTGGTCCGCTTCCGCTTCTCCGGCCACAGCCACCGCCGGGATCTCATTGCCCTGGTCGAGCGGCTGAAGCCGCGGCGGATCATCCTGGTCCACGGGGAGACGCGTGCCCGCGGATGGATGGCCGACAACCTCCGCTACTTCTATCCGGAGATGGACGTATGCGTGCCCGACCAGGGAGAGGAGGTTCCGCTCTGGCCGGTTGAAGGCTGAGCGAAGCGTTGCACGCGGTCGACCGGGGATGGATCTTGACCGGTCCGCATCCTCCCGTCCTGTCCACGGTCACTCCCGTGTCCGACTCCACATCATCCCGGCAGCAGCGGGTCCGGGAATTCGCCGAAGACCTGCGCGGCCGCATCGAGGGCGACCTGCGTCTGGATTCGATCTCCCGCGCCCTGTACGCGAGCGACGCGAGCATCTACGAGATCATGCCGCTCGCGGTCCTCGTCCCGCGGAGTCCCGACGACGTGGAGGTGGCGGTGCGGGCTGCCCGGCAGCATGCCGTTCCCGTCCTTGCGAGGGGAGGCGGGTCTTCGCTCGCCGGACAGACGGTGAACGAGGCGGTGGTCATCGATTTTTCGAAGCACCTCGACGGTGTTCTGGGCTTTGACGCCGAAGCCGGCCGTATCCGCGTGCAGCCGGGTATCACGTACGAGCGAATGGGGAGAGCCCTGGCCGGCAGTGGATGGATGATGGGGCCCGACCCGGCCTCGGGGAGCCGCGCCACCCTCGGCGGCATGCTGGCCAACAACTCGACCGGCACCCATTCCCTGCTCTACGGCAACACCATCGCGCACGTGGATCGGGCGACGGCCCTCCTCGCGGACGGCACCCGGGTCGACTGGGGCGCCATGAGTCCCGAGGCCTGGCGCACGGCCGTGCGCCGCACGGATTCGGAGGGCCGCGTGCTGCAGGGACTGGACATCGTGGCCCGGAGGAGCGCCGAAATCATCCGCACTCGCATGCCGCGCCACTGGCGGAGAAACAACGGGTATCGCGTCGAGGAACTGCTCGAGCCCGCCGTGAATCCCGCCCGGCTGCTCTGCGGGAGCGAGGGGACGCTCGCGGTGGTCACCGACCTGACGGTCAGCCTGGTGCGCAGGCCGGTCGCCACCGCCGTCGGCGTAGTGCATTTCGCCACGCGTCGCGACGCGCTCGAGGCCGTCACGGCGATCCTGGAGACGGATCCCTCGGCCGTGGAGCTGTTCGATGGCGCGGCGATCCGGCAGTGCCGGGCATCCCGCGGATTCGCGCACCGCCTGACCTTCGTGGAGGGCAGTCCGGACGCCATTCTGCTCACCGAGTACTATGGCGAATCCCGCGTGGAGCTCTCGGACCGCCTGGATCGCCTGGAGCGTCGGGTCATCGGGCCTACGCCGGCCACGGGAATCGTCCGGCTCGAGGATCCGGCCGCGATCGAC
>JAHEEH010000239.1 GCA_024640835.1 Bacteroidota bacterium | reverse complement strand
CGGACCCTTGAACGACACGCTCTCGATCACGTCAGGATAGAGCGTGCCCTGCGCCAGCCACCGGGGCTTCGTCCCCATCCGCTCGACGACGGATCCGGTCGCCTCTTCGAATACCTCGACGAACGTATTGCCGATGATGTGCCGTTTCCGCTCCGGATCCGTGACGTCCACGAGCCGGTCCAGGAACAGGTCCGAGGCGTCGACGGCTTCCAGGCGGATGTGGAAGTGGTCGCGGAACGTCTCCTGCACCTGCTCCCACTCGCCCTTCCGGAGAAGGCCGTTGTTCACGAAGATGCAGGTGAGCTGGTCGCCTATCGCCTGGTGCAGCAGCACGGCGGCCACGGACGAGTCCACGCCGCCCGAGAGGCCGAGGATCACGTGGTCGTCGCCCACCAGATCCCGTATCTCCCCGATCTTCTCGTCGATGAAGGACTCGGGCGACCAGTCGCCGGCGCAGCCGCATACCTCGTAGGCGAAATTGCGCAGGATCTGGGTGCCGTGCTCGGTGTGGACCACCTCCGGATGGAACTGGACCCCGAAATGGGGCTGCTCGCCCGATCTCACGGCGGCGATCGGAGCGTTTTCCGTGTGGGCGATGATGCGGAATCCGGCGGGCGGGGCCGTCAGGTGGTCTCCATGGCTCATCCACACCGTGGATCCGGACGGAATGCCTTCGAACAGCCCGTCGTGATCGTCCACGAGCAGGTGTGCACGGCCGAACTCCCTGCGGTCCGCCCGGACCACGGCGCCGCCCATCTCATGCGCCATCGCCTGCAGGCCGTAGCAGATGCCCAGGATCGGCATCCTGCTGCCGTCCGGACGCTCGAGGTCCAGAAGCGCGGGATCCAGCGCGGGGGCGTCCGGGTCGTACACGGACGACGGTCCTCCGGAGAGGATGATGCCCTGTGCACCCAGTGCATCGATCTCCGCCGTCGGCGTGGTGCACGGGTAGATCTCCGAGTAGACGCCCGCTTCCCGGATTCTCCGGGCGATCAGCTGCGTGTACTGCGAGCCGAAATCCAGAATGACGATCCGCTCGTGCATCCGCCCGTCATCCTCCGACCATGGCCGAGTACGCGTCGGCGGAGAGCAGTTCGTCCAGATCGGACGGGTCCGCCAGCGTGATGCGGATCATCCAGCCCTCGCCGTACGGATCGTCGTTCACGGCTTCGGGATTCGCCTCGAGCCCGTCGTTGAAGGCATCGATATGTCCGGACACGGGCATGAACAGCTCCGACACCGTCTTCACGGCCTCGACCGTCCCGAACACCTCTCCCTTGGCGACGTCGGAGTCGAGCGCGTCGATTTCCACGTACACGATGTCGCCCAGCTCGTGCTGCGCGAAATCGGTGATGCCCACGGTGCCGGTCTTTCCGTCGTCGGAGAGACGGACCCACTCATGATCGTCGGTATAGCGGCAGTCTGCTGGAAACTCCATGGCCCACACCGCCCTGGGCGGCCTTCTGGGTGAACGAAAGGGAACGGCCTGATAATACGGCCCGCGGGGGCGCAAAACCGCGGATTACGAGCCGGCCGCGTCCGGATCCTGGAGTTCGAACCGCTCCAGGAACCGGGTGTCGAACCGCCCCGCCTGGAAGTCGGGATGGCGGAGGAGCTGCAGGTGGAACGGGATCGTGGTCTGCACGCCCTCGATCACGAACTCGCCGAGCGCCCTGAGCATCTTGTGGATCGCCATGTCGCGGTTCGCGCCCCGCACGATGAGTTTGGCGATCATCGAGTCGTAGTGCGGCGGAATGACGTACCCGGCGTAGACGTGCGTGTCCACCCGCACCCCGTGCCCACCCGGCGGGTGGAACGTGAGGATGCGACCGGGTGAGGGGCTGAAGCCGCGAAACGGATTCTCCGCATTGATGCGGCACTCGATCGCGTGGCCTTCCATCCGAAGGTCCGCGGCCGCCATGGGCTCTCCCATCGCCACCAGGATCTGGGCCGCGATCAGGTCGGTGTCCGTGACCTCCTCCGTGACGGGGTGCTCGACCTGGATCCGCGTGTTCATTTCCATGAAATAGAACTCGCCGCTCGCATCGAGCAGGAATTCCACGGTTCCGGCGCCCTCGTACAGGACGGCCTCGGCCCCGCGGATCGCGGCATCGCCCATGCGGGCGCGGAGCTGCTCGTCGACCACCGGTGACGGGGACTCCTCGAGCAGTTTCTGGTGGCGCCGCTGGATGGAGCACTCTCGCTCGCCGAAGTGGATCACGCGGCCCTTTCCGTCCCCCATCACCTGGACTTCGATGTGCCGCGGCGACGAGACGAACTTCTCCACGTAGACGGACCCGTCGCCGAATGCGGCCTCGGCCTCGCCGGACGCCATCTGGAACTGCCTCGCGAACTCCTCTTCCTTCTGCACCACCCGCATGCCGCGTCCACCGCCGCCGGCGCTTGCCTTGACGATCACGGGGTAGCCGATTTCGGCAGCGATCCCCCGTCCCGACTCGACGTCCGTCACGACCCCTTTCGAGCCCGGGACCACGGGGACGCCGGCATCCCGCATGGTGTCCTTGGCCAGGCTCTTGTCCCCCATCATCCGGATGGTCTCCGGGTTGGGCCCGATGAACTTGATGTGGTGGTCCTCGCAGATCGCGCTGAAATCCGGATTTTCGGCCAGAAAGCCGTATCCCGGATGGATGGCGTCCGCCCCCGTGACCTCGGCGGCAGCCAGGATGCGGTCGAACCGGAGATAGCTGTCACGCGACGCGGGCGGACCGATGCACACGGCCTCGTCGGCGAAACGGACGTGCAGGGAATCGCGATCGGCGGTCGAGTACACCGCGACGGTCCGCAGCCCCATCTCGTGGCAGGTGCGGATGATCCGAAGGGCGATTTCGCCCCGGTTCGCGATGAGGACTTTCCTGATCACACGGTTCCCCGGTCAGTCGGGATCGATCACGAACAGCGGCTGATCGAATTCGACGGGCTGGGAGTTCTCGACGAGGACCTCGAGGATCGTTCCCGACATCTCGCACTCCACCTCGTTCATGAGCTTCATCGCCTCGATGATGCAGAGTACGTCGCCGGGCTTCACGCGGTCTCCGGGACGCACGTAGGGATCGGCGTCGGGGGCCGGCGCGCCGTAGTAGGTTCCGACGATGGGCGCCCGGATCTCCGTGCCCACCTTGGGCGCCGGAGCTGCGGGCGCCGCGGCGGGCGGCTCCTGCACCGGGGCCGGTGCCTGCATTCCGGGAGCCGGATAGGCGACCGGGGCCGCGGGGACGGGTAGCGGAGCAGCCATCGGAGGCCAGCCGAAGGGATAGGCGGGGCCGGGCTGCTGTACGGTGACGGACGGCGCGTTCTTCCGGACGATCAGGCGGAGGTCTCCATCCTCGATTTCCACTTCCGAAACCCCGCTCTCTGCGACAATCCGGAGGAGCTCCTTGATGCGATCGAGATCCATGCGTTCGAGGGGCTGTTGGAATGGGGGGCGTCAGGACGCCGTGGTCACGCGCGTAATGTATTCACCACGCTCGGTGTTAACACGGACGACGTCTCCCTCGTTGATGAACAGGGGAACGTACACCACCGCTCCGCTCTCGAGCGTGGCGGGTTTGGTCGCACCCGTGGCGGTGTCTCCCTTGAGTCCCGGATCCGTCTCGGTCACCTTCAGCTCCACGCTGTTGGCGATCTCCGTCGCGAGGGGTTCGTCGGTCTCTGCGTGCACGAGGACATCGATCATGACGCCTTCCTTGATGTACTCCCGGCCCACGACCGCCTCCGGCCGAAGCGTCAGCTGCTCGTAGGAATCGGTGCTCATGAAGTGCAGCCCGAGGTCGTCCTCGTACAGGAACTGGTGCGCCCGGCGCTCGATGCGCGCGGTGTCCACCTTCTCACCGGCGCGGAAGGTGTTGTCGACGACCCGTCCCGTCCTGGCGTTGCGGAGCTTGGTGCGGACGAAGGCGCCCCCCTTGCCCGGCTTGACGTGCATGAATTCGATGATCGTCCAGAGGTCGCCGTTCCAGACGAGCGTGAGGCCGTTACGGAAGTCGCTGGTGTCCGCCATACCCGTGCTCTGCAAAAGTAGATAGCCTGTTAAGATACCGCCGATTCCGACTCCCGGTCAATTCGAGCCGGGTCGCACGTAGCGGGCGATGAGGCTCTCGATCTCCTCTTCGGATAGCGGGAGGTCGACCGGTGCGGGCGCCACGGGCTCGGCCGTCGTCGGTTGCGCGGGCTCCGCCTGGGTCGGCTGCGCGGGATTCCCGCTCCGGATCGACGCGTCCACGGGCGGATTGCCCGCCCGATCGCGGA
>JAHEEH010000238.1:2782-4271 GCA_024640835.1 Bacteroidota bacterium | reverse complement strand
CCCAGGCCAGGCCGACGGCCGGCTATCCCCCCAGCGCCTCCTCCAGCACCTCCCGCGTCAGCTGCGGGTTGGCCTTTCCACCCGTGCGCTGCATGACCTGGCCCACGAAGAACCCCAGGAGTCCGCTCTTGCCCCCGCGATAGGCGTCGGCACGATCCGGGAAGGCCGCAACGACCGCACCGGCAACGACGGCGAGCTCGGCGCGGTCGTCGATCTGGACGAGGCCGCGGGACTCCACGACCTCCGACGGGGGCCGGCCGGTCTCGAGTATGTCGGCGAACACGTCCTTGGCCAATCGGCTCGACAGGGTTCCGTCCTCCACCAGCCCCACGAGCTCGGCCAGGAAGGCCGGTGTGAGGGCGAGCTCCTGCAGCGGCCGCTCCTTGCGCTCGCGCTGCAGATCGTGCACGACCCAGTTGGCCACGGTGCGGGGATGGGAGGACAGGGCGGCGGCGGCTTCGTAGAACGCGCACAGATCGGGATCCGTCGCGAGCAGGGCGGCATCCTCGAACGCGATCCCGTACTGGGCCTCGAGCGCGTGGGCGCGCTCTTCCTGTTTCTTCGACATGGACGGCACGGGAGGCACGGCCGGGACCTCCGGTGCCGCCGGTACCTCCGTGGGTTCCTTCACGTCTACGGCCGCGGCGGCGGTGATCTTGGCCCAGGTGTCCCGAAGCGACACGGTTCGGTTGAACACGGGGCGCCCCGGGGACGAGTCCTCGGGATCGGCGAAGAAGTATCCCTGGCGCTCGAACTGGAAGTGGTCTCCGGGCTTCGCCTCGCGCAGGCTGTGTTCGGCGAGCGCCGCGGGAAGAACGTCGCAGGAGTGCGGATTCAGGCGATCCAGGAAGGTCTCGCCCTCGGGCACGTCCTCGGGATCGGGCGCCGTGAAGAGCCGGTCGAACAGGCGGACCTCGACGGGCACGGCGTGGGTCGCCTCCACCCAGTGGATCGTTCCCTTCACCCTGCGCCCGTGGGCGTCCCCTCCTCGCGTGTCCGGATCCACCGTGCACCGGAGCTCGACGACGGCGCCGTCCGGACCCTTGAGGACCTCTTCGCACCGGATGATGAACCCGTACCGCAGTCGCACTTCCTCGCCCGGCGAAAGGCGGTGAAACCTCCTCGGCGGGTTTTCCATGAAGTCGTCCCGCTCGATGAAGAGCGTGCGGCCGAACGGCACCTTCCGCGAGCCCTCGCGGGGTACGTCATGGGGCCAGTAGGGGGCGTCGAGCCATTCGATCCGGTCTTCGGGCCAGTTGGTGAGGGTGACCTTGAGTGGATCGGTCACCGTCATCACGCGGGGGGCGCGATAGTTGAGATCGTCGCGGACGGCGAATTCGAGGAGCGAAAGGTCCACCCGGTTGTCGGCCTTGGCCACTCCGATCAGCGTGCAGAAGCGGCGGATCGACTCGGGGGTGTAGCCGCGCCGGCGCATGCCGGAGATCGTGGGCATGCGCGGGTCGTCCCATCCCCCTACGTGGCCGTCCCG
>JAHEEH010000238.1:0-2772 GCA_024640835.1 Bacteroidota bacterium | reverse complement strand
CTTGCTCATGACGGTGTAGTCCAGGTTGAGTCGGGCCGACTCGTACTGGTGGGGTCGCGGCGCCTGGAAGAGGGCGTCCACGAGCCAGTCGTACAGCGGCCGGTGCACGTCGAATTCCAGGGTGCACAGGGAGTGCGTGATGCCCTCGATCGCGTCCGACAGCGGGTGCGCGAAGTCGTAGAGCGGGTAGATGCACCAGTCGCCTCCTCGCCGATAGTGTTCCGCGTGCTTGATCCGGTAGAGGACGGGATCGCGCATCAGCATGTTGGGCGACGCCATGTCGATCTTGGCGCGCAGCACGTGGGCACCATCCGGAAACTCGCCCGCCTTCATGCGCCGGAACAGGTCCAGGTTCTCCTCGATCGTGCGGTCGCGGAACGGGCTGTGCTCGCCGGGCTCGGTCACGGTCCCGCGGGTGGCGCGGATTTCGTCGGTCGACTGCGAGTCGACGTAGGCCTTGCCGTCGCGGAGGAGCCGAACGGCCAGTTCGTAGAGATCCTCGAAATAGTCGGACGCGAAGAAACGGTTCTGGCCCCAGTCGTAGCCCAGCCAGCGGATGTCGCGCTCCATCGCGTGCACGTACTCCATGTCCTCGGTCTCCGGGTTCGTGTCGTCGAACCGGAGGTTGCACGTGCCGTCGTAGTCGGACGCGATGTCGAAGTTCAGGCAGATGGCCTTGGCGTGGCCGATGTGGAGGTAGCCGTTCGGCTCCGGGGGAAATCGAGTGATCACACGACCCCCGGTGGCGCCGGTCTTGAGGTCGTTCTCGATGATCTGCCGAATGAAGTTCGTGGCGGCCGCTGGGCGGGCGGGCTCTTGGGCTTCGGATGGCACGGGGTGCTGCGGTGCGCAGTGGGCTCTGTTGAGCGCGATTCAACGCATCCTCATACAAAAGAATCCCACCCGACTGATCTTGCACGCGTCACATCGAAACCGGGGTCGCCATGTCGTCCAGATCGCTCGGAGCCTTCGCGCTCCTCCTCCTCTTCTCCGCATCGGTAGCCCTGGCGCAGGAGGCGCCCGTGGAGGCCAAGGCGGGCCCGCTGGACAACGGCAAGATGTGGCTCTTCGAGAACCCGCCGCTGGACTACCTCGAGGCCACGTACGGTTTCCGGCCCGACGCCGCCTGGCTGGAGCGTGCGCGGCTTTCCGTGCTGCGGGTTCCGGGCTGCTCGGCTTCGTTCGTGTCGCCCAACGGTCTCGTGGTCACGAACCATCACTGCGTTCGCGGCCGGCTCCCGTCCGTGCAGCAGGAGGGCGAGTCGCTGCTGGACGACGGGTTCATCGCGAAGGACCTCTCCGACGAGCGGCGGATCCCGGGGTACTACGCCGACCAGCTCATCGCCGTCGAGGACGTGACGGACGAGATCGACCGCGCGGCGGCCGGCGCCCAGACCGATGCCGAGCGCAACGCGGCCGTCCAGGAGGCCGAGGAGACCGTCCAGGCTCGGCTGGCGTCCGCGTACTCCGATGCGGACTCGGTCGTGGTCCAGATGGTGGCGCTGTACAGCGGCGGTCGCCGCTCCGCGTATGTCTTCCGTCGGTACATCGATGTCCGTTTCGTGACGGCGGTCGAATTGCAGATGGGGTTCTTCGGGGGCGACGGCGACAACTTCACCTACCCCCGCTATGCGCTCGACTACTCGTTCCTGCGCGTGTACGGCGCCGACGGTCGACCCGTCGAGTCGCCCAACCACTTCACGTTCTCGGACCGGGGCATCTCGGAAGGCGACCTCATCTTCGTGATCGGCAATCCCGGCTCCACGAGTCGCCAGCTCACGGTTGCACAGCTCGAACTGCTGCGGGACGTGACGGTCGCCGTCCGGTCCGCCTTCCTGACGTCGCGGCTCGAAGCGTACCGTGCGTACTACGCCGCCGATCCGGAAACCGGAGACGCCATGGACATGCGCAACACGATGTTCGGGATTTCCAACTCCGAGAAGGCCTACGCCGGGCGGCTGGACGCGCTGAACGACCCCTATGTCATTGCGCGGCGGCTGGACAAGGAGACCGAGTTCCGCGAGGCGATAGCGGCCGATCCGGCACTCGCCTCCGAGTACGGGCACCTGCACGATGCCATCGCGGCGGTGGCGGGCGAGATGCAGAGCCTGGCACGGCCGGCCGGGGCGTTCGCGTACCTGGCGAACCGTACCATGGCCTCGGCGCTCGAGCAGCGCATGGTCTACGCGTGGACCTGGCTCACGGAGTCGGCCGCCGGGGGTGATTCCGAGCGGGCGCAGGCCGCCAGGCGCAGGCTGCTCTCGGTCCAGGACGGACCTGCCATGCTGGAGCGGTCGCTGCTCGAACTCCGGCTCCAGGACTTCCAAACGTACCTCGGCGCGGACGACCCCGTGGTGAATCTCGCGGGTTCGGCGGATGCCCTGCTCGAGGGTTCGCTGCTCGCGAGCGCCGAGGCGACGTCCCGCGCCGTCGAGGACGGAACGCTGACGATGACCGATCCGGCTCTCCGGCTTGCGGACGCCTTCATGCCGCGGGTAGCGGAGTTCGAGAGCGCGATGGCCGGGCTCCAGGGGCGTCTCGGGCCGCTCGAGGCCGGAATCGGCCGTGCCCGGTATGCCGTGTACGGCAACTCGGTCCCGCCGGACGCCACGTTCTCTCCCCGGTTCACCGACGGGGTGGTCAGGGGTTACGAGTACAACGGGACACTCGCCCCGTCGCACACCACGCTGTTCGGGATGTACGACCGCTTCTACGGGTTCGGCGACCACCCCGACTGGACGCTGCCGGACCGCTGGAAGACACCCCCGGCAG
>JAHEEH010000237.1 GCA_024640835.1 Bacteroidota bacterium | reverse complement strand
ACGAACGCCACCTGGTCCAGCTTCATGCGCGACCCTTCGCCCGACGCGTGGCCCCGGAAGGTGCCGTCGGCGAGTACGCCTCCGAAATCGAGCGACCAATCGGGCGTACCCAGCGAGAGCGTTACCGAGACCGAGTCCACCTCCACGGCGCTCCAGCGCACGGGGCCCGCATCCAGGCGCAGCGTCCCCCTGGGGGCTCCTGACGGATCGAGAACTCCCGATCCGGTGATCGCGGCCGTGAGGCGGCCGGTCACCGTGTCGACCGGTGCGAGCGGCACGTCGAGCAGGTCGAGGGAGTGGATGGCCCACCGACGGGCACCGGTGAGCTCGAGCTCGGCCGCCAGCCGGATGGGCGCCCCGCAGTGAAGGACGTGGGCGTCGGCGGTGACTCTCCGCCCTCGCAGGGTGATCGTGCCGCCGTCTCCGGCCACGCCACACCCGCCGATCGTGGATTCCACGGGTCGCCACCGGAGCCCGGCGTCCGCGTCCAGGCCCAGGCCCGATCCGCGGAGCGTGGCCTGCAGGGCGATGTGGACGGGAAGACCCTGGTCCCACTCGACCCCGGACGTGCGGAGCTCGAAGAAGTACGCGGGCTCGCCGGCCAGGGGTTCCATCCAGCCGTCGGCCCGGACCTCCAGACGGTCTGCCTGCACGGCAACCCGGGTGTCGGCCCGCCCGTCATGCCAGGTCTGCTCCGCGGACAGGGAGGAGGCGGCGATTCCCGCGAGGTTCGTGGCGGACACGTCGAGCAGGACGGATCCGGACAGCCGCTCCCTCGTCGGTCCCGAAAGCTGGAACCGGCCGCTGCCGGACAGGCTCTCCTCATCGGGCCTTCCGGCCAGGATTCCTCCGGGCGATACGTGATCGACGTCGATATGGCCGGACCAGGTCACCGAGTCCCGCCCGATACGGGTGACGAACCCGAGCGAAACCAGGCCCGCATCCCCGATTCGTCCGTCGGCCTGGATCTCGAGGTCCGATCCCCTTCCGCGGACGTCGACGTCGGCCTGCAGCACCCCGTCGGGGTTCAGGGCCGGAAAGAGGGGAGCGAAGTCGGCCAGCGCGAGGGGATCGGCGTGGAACCGGAACCGGAGCGAATCGGTGGCCGGCACGTCGCCGTCGGGCAGGCGCAGGCCGCCCGAACCCGTGACCGCCGAGCGGGCAGTGCGGAAGAGGAGCGTGTCGATCGTGGCGACTCCTCCCGAGACGCCGGCCCGCAGATCGAGGACTCCGGGAACCATCGACCCGGGATCGGCGATGTCGGCGTGCAGGGTGTCGAGGCGCAGGCGCAGGTCGTCACCCGATACGAAGTCCCCGACGACCACCCGGACCCGGTCCGCCGCCCAGGTGGCAGCCGAGTCCGATTCCATCCGCGCCGCCCCGTCCAGCAGATCGAAACGGCCTATGCGGACGCTCCACGCCGATGGCTCGTCCGATCCGTTCAGGAAGGGACGGGCGAGATCGATCACGCCGGTGGTGTCGCGGCGGGCGGTCAGGAGGGCACGACGGACCTGCAGTTCGTCCAGCTGGAGTCGTCGTCGGAAAAGGGCGGACAGAGACCATTCGATGCCAACCGTGTCGATCCGAATGGCATCCGTCCCGTCCGCGCGAACGAGTGACAGGTCGGTCAGACCGAGCGACCAGATGACCGACCCGGCGGTCTCCCGAACCGTGAGTTCCATGTCGTCCCACGGTCCGACCGCCCGGAGGACGCGGTTGACCACGGCGGTCCGGATCGGCGGTATCTGCAGGAGAAGTACCGCGACCACGGGAACGATCGCGACGAAGAGTGCCACCCTCGAAGCGCGACGCGGCCTGGCGGTATCGGCGGAAGCCTTCACCTCAGAATACCCGGTCGATGCTCAGGTGGATGTTGAGCCGGTTCATCTGTCGCCGCCCGGGAGGTCCGGAAAGCAGGCCGGCGTCGAAGAGCACGCGGTCCCCCGGGCGTTGAAGATCCATGTCGTCCGGGTTGAGCTTCCAGGCCGCATCCAGCCGGATGGCCCCCACGGGCGTGAGATAGCGGAGTCCCAGGCCGGCGCCGAAGCGAAAGTCGGAGCCGGACGGGAGTGCGCGGTCGTGGACGAGCGGCAGTCCGCTGGCATCGAATCGGGTGCGCCCGGCATCGTCCGTGAGCACGCGCGCCGGGATGGCTCCTCCGTCCAGGAATGCGCCGATCTGCCACCCGGATCCGAGGCCGGGGGCGGGCACGCGCAATTCCAGCGAAAAGGTGGCTTTCCCGAGACCTCCCACGGACTCGTACGTCGCATCGACGGCCTGGAGCGTTCCGTCGGACCGGGTCACCAGCGAGTCTGCGCGGGCAAACTTGGGCCCGAGCATCTGCAGGTCCCATCCACGGACGTCGTTCGAGCCTCCGGCATAATACCGGATGGCATCGAACCGGTATTCGTTCTGGAGGTCGGTCTGATCGCGACTCGCCCCGGTCGGGATCAGGCGCCCCACGGAGGCCGTGATGACGAAACTGGAGCGCAGCGTGATCGGGATGAGACCCACGGCATCCAGGGTACCCTTCGTGTACGAGAGGTTGCCGAACAGGAGCCCCCCGACCTCCACCCGCGGATTGATCAGCCAGCCGCGCCGTGGGTGCAGGTAGTCATTGAGCTCTCCGGCACGGACGGATGCCGAGAGCGTGGACCGGTCATACACGCCGATATCCGAAAGGGGACCGGCGGTCTGAAGCGGAATGGCGCGGCTCGCCCCGAATTCCAGGACGGCCGTGCGGTACGGCAGGAACTCGTAGATCAGCGACGGGGTGACGCCGACCTCCCGGTAGCGCGTGCGCTGGTTGGGATCGTCGGTCCACCGATAGAAGACCGTGGCCGATCCGGACATCTTGCGAACGGCGATGTACGGCTGCTGAAGAGACGACGAGACCGTGAACGTGCGTACGGTCGATCGTCCCTCGGGGGGGGCCGCGAACCAGCCGGGCCGATAGGCGGCCGAGAGCGAGAACTGCCTGGCGTCTCCGAGGAAGTTGCGGTGTCGAAGCGTCGCATCCATGTCCAGGCCGTTCTCGAGCGAGAATCCGGTCTCGGCCGAAACCTGGCGGGCCTTGGCCTCCCGAACCCGGATCCGGACCGATACGGTCGAATCGGCCTCCTGCTTCGGGACGTCCACCAGGGCGACCCGGAACAGGTTCAGGCCGAACAGGGCCCGTTGCCCGGCTTCTAGATCCCCGTCGTCAAACGGGGATCCCGGCCGGAACGGCACCTGCCGGAGGATGATGCGGTCGGAGACCGATTCCGCCCCCTCGACGTGCACCGAGTCCACCACGGCCCGCGGACCCGGCAGGACCTGGAGCTGCACGTCCGCGAGAAAGAGGGAGGAATCGACGCGTACCGTCCCTTCGACACCGGCGAAGGCGTAGCCACGATGTGTGAGCCAGCTCAGGATCCGCGACTCCGCCGCAAGCCGCTCGAATTCCGTATACCGCTCTCCGGATCGGATTCCGAGGCGTTCCAGCATGCTGGTCCACGAGTGAAGCATGCCCGGAGGGAGGGGGGTGTCGAGCGTGACGTCGAGATTCCGGACCGAAAGCGGGGGCCCTTCCCGGACGGTGACGATGACGCCGATGGTGTTCGAGCCGGCGTCGTACTGGCTCACCGGGTAATCGACGGAGGGTTCGAGAAAGCCGTTCCGCCGATAGAATCGACGCAGTCGCTCCATGTCGCGCTGCAGCTCAACGGGGTAGAACGGCAGATCCGGCTCGGAGACGAGGGGAAGGAAGGCGAATCGGCGCCTCAACTTCCCGAAGAAACCCGGTCCGCGTGTCACCAGCTCCTGCGCCAGTCGCTCCGCGCCGAACAGGTGATCGCCCACGAAGCGAAACCGTACGGACCGCACCTGGGTGGAATCGTTCACCAGGACCAGGGGATCCTGGGCTCGCGCGACACCGGTCATCACGAGCGCAAGCAGGATGACGACGGCCAGGCGTGCTGAACGATCAGTCATGGCCTCCGGTCGGCTCCGCGGCGGTGTCGATCGAGGTCGCCGGCGCATCCCCCTCCGGGGTATCGGGATCGGCAGGGGGCGAATCCAGTTCCTCGGCCTCCAGGCGCAGTCGGTGCCTGCCTTCGTACAGCAGCGTCACGATGGCCCCGACGCACAGGACGAGGCCCGAGTAATAGGCCCAGAACAGCAGGAGGATCACCAGGACGAACGTGTCGCCCAGCAGCGAAAGGAACCCGGAATCGAAGTTGCCCATCCCGGTGGCGTACGCGGTGAATCCGGACTTGGCGGCCTCCCAGAGCAGGGCCCCGACGAGGGCGCCG
>JAHEEH010000006.1 GCA_024640835.1 Bacteroidota bacterium | reverse complement strand
CAGCGAATTGCCGGTCATCATGGTCACGGCCAAGAACCAGGTGTCCGACCTGGTGCAGGGATTCGACGTGGGCGCGAACGACTACATCGCCAAGCCCTTCACCAAGGACGAGCTGCTGGCGCGCGTCAAGACGCACCTGAACCTCCTGCACATCAACGCGGCCTACGGGCGTTTCCTGCCCCGGGAGTTCCTGCACTACCTGGGGCGCGAGTCCATCATCGACGTACAGCTGGGCGACAACGTCGAGATGGAGATGAGCATCTTCGTCTCCGACATCCGCGCGTTCACGACGATCTCGGAGGGCATGACCCCGTCCGAGAATTTCCAGTTCGTCAACGATTACATGGCCGTCGCGGGCCCCGTCATCCGCGATCATTCCGGATTCATCGACCGGTACACCGGCGACTCGATCATGGGCCTGTTCGCGGAGAGGCCCGACGACGCGGTGAACGCGGCGATCGACACCATGCGCAAGGTGCGCGAGATGAACCGGCCGCGGATTGCCGCCGGACAGCCGATAGTCCGGATCGGGGTGGGCGTCCACACGGGCACCCTCCGGCTCGGCATCGTCGGTGAATCGGAGCGGGTGCAGGGCGACATTTTCTCGGACGCCGTGAATCTTGCCAACCGGATCGAGGGCCTGTGCAAGCTCTACGGGGTGAGCGTCATCGTGAGTGGCGAAACGCTCGGACAGCTGCACGACGCCGGCGCGTACCGCACCCGGTTCCTGGGTCATGCGCAGGTCAAGGGCAAGACGAAGCCGGTCACGCTCTACGAGGTGTACGACGGCGACGAAGAGGAGACGATCGCCCGGCGCGAGACGACCCGACCGGACTACGAGGCCGGCATGGAAGCCTACTTCGATCGACGATTCGAGGAGGCTGCGGAGTCGTTCGCCCGCGCGGTGGAAACCGATCCGGACGACGTGACCGCCGCCATGTACCGCGATCGGTGCGTGCTGCTCACGGTCTCGGGCGTGCCGGAAGACTGGGACGGAGTCCAGGCGATCGACAGCAAGTAACGTCGATCAGGCCTCCGGCGAGAGGAACCCGCAGGGGCAGACCTCGATGCACTTGCCACACCCTTCGCATACGGAGAGGTCCATCCGGAAGTACTGACCCGCCGCGGGCTCCGAAAGATCGAAGAAACCGCCCGGATTGCAGTACGTGATGCAGTGCCGACAGCCGAAGCACGCTTCGCACGAAAGACACCGCGAGACCTCCGTGAGGAACGCCTCTTCCGGGATCGTCTCGGAGACGGTCAGGGCCGGGTCGGCCAGGCGATCGGCCACCGGCGACCTTGCGATCTCGACCCGCGGTTTCTCCTCGTACAGATCGAGTTTGACGCGTGGTTCGCCCCGACGCGCGGGCTTCGCTCCGTTGCCGGGGTAGGCGGTGCCTTCCTGCCGTGCGTGGGCCGTCTCGGCGGCAGCCCGTCCCTGGCCGATGGCCAGCGCTGCGGTCCCCAGGCCACGGACGTCGCCGCCCGCGTAGGTCTTCGGGTCGAGCAGGCCATCCGCCGCCGTCTGCACCCAGCCCCGGTCGTGCTGCACGCCGTCCAGCGAGGTCCAGTCGGGCTCCTGCGAGATCGCCACGATGACGGTCGAAGCGACCAGTGCGAAGGTGTCTCCCTCGATGGGTACGGGGCGACGACGGCCGCTCGAATCCGGCTCACCGAGCTCCATCCTCTGAACACGGACCCCGGAGAGCTTCCCTCCCTCGTCCCTGAGGACTTCCGCCGGCGCCGAGAGGTACACGATGTCGACGTCTTCCTCCAGCGCCTCGTCAATCTCGTGTTCGATGGCCGGCATTTCCGCACGCGTGCGACGGTAGAGCAGGGTGACGGCGGCCCCGCGCCGCCTCGCCGTGCGGGCCGCGTCGATGGCCGTGTTGCCGCCTCCCACCACGATCACGTCCGTGCCCACCTCGACCTCCGTGCCCCGGTTCACGGCATCGAGGTACTCCGTTCCGGCCCACACGCCGTCACCGTCCTCCCCGGGCACCCCGAGGCGCCGCCCGATCTGGGCCCCGATCCCCACGAACACGATGTCGAAGTCCCGCCGGAGATCTTCGATGGATGGGTCTTCTCCTATGGACGAGCCAAGCCTCATGTCGACGCCCAGGGCCTCGATCCGCCCGATCTCGGCATCCAGGACCTCGGGCGGCAGTCGATAGTCCGGAATGCCGTACCGCAGCATTCCACCCGCCTGCTCGTGCCGGTCGAACACGGTCACCCGGTACCCGCGGCGCGCCATGTGGTAGGCGAACGACAGGCCGGCCGGCCCCGCTCCGACCACGGCGACCACCTCGTCCCTCGGCTCCGACGACAGCCTCACCAGGGGCCAGTCCTGCTCGATGGCATAGTCCCCGATGAACCGCTCCAACTCGTTGACCGCCACGCTGCCGTCCTTTTCGATACGGTTGCATTCCGATTCGCACGGGTGCGGGCAGACCCGGCCCATGACGGCCGGGAACGGGTTGACGTCGACCAGGGACTCCCACGCGCGACGGTACGCCTCCTCCTTGGTCAGACCCAACTTGGTGCGCTGCGCCACCGTCCCGATCCACTCCCGGATGCGCGTCCCGCTGGGGCAGTTGCCGTTGCACGGTGGCGTGCCCGGTTGCTGCGACGGACGGATCGGGCTGAACCTGAATCCGTCGGCGGGAAGATCCGGGGATGGTTTCCGGGGGGTCATGGGTTCGGCATTCAGCTGGATGAGCGTTCCGCCTTCAGCGATGCGAGTTCCAGGTCCAGCTTGCGGACCCGGTTCGACATCGCCTTGAGGACCATGAACGCGAGCGATGGATCCTCCTGGACGCGCCGCAGGAAGGTCTTCTTGTCGATGGTCAGGACCCGCATGGGTCCCATGGCTCGCACCGTGGCGGATCGGGCCTGGCGCTCCAGGATAGCCATTTCGCCGAAGACCTCGCCGGCGCGCATCACGTCCACCCGGGTCTGCCCGCCGTCGTCTCCATCGATCAGGACCTCGGCCTCTCCTTCCTGGATCACGAACATGCAGTCGCCGACCTCGCCCTGCCGGACGATGTCGTCCCCCGCGGAATAGGTCTTTCCGAGAACTTCCTTCATGAGGCGTCGATCTCCCCGGACGGCAGGGTGCTGCCCGGCAAATTGGCGACCACGAGATTCCAGACGAGCGTGGCCAGGAATACGGGATGGAGCGTACGCAGGAACACTTCGCGGTACGGCGCGCTCCCGGTGAAGAGGTCCCAGAGCACGCTGCTCATGCGACGCTTGCGGCCGGGCGTCCGCTGCTCGTACGCGGTCATGCGGAACACGCCTTTTCGCAGGAAGCGGCTCTTCTGGATGAAATGGCTCACCCAGAAGATGAACTTGCCGATGGCGTTGTCGAACGTGATGGCGCGGCACGCCGGCTGGAAGTGCGCCGCCAGCGAGTCCGACGACACACCGTGGAGCGCGGCGGCCATAGCGGCGGCCTTGCTGGTCCGGTAGGCTGCCCCGATTCCGTCCTTGTACAGGCGGGAGACCCCCGCGTCACCGATCATCATGAGGCGGTCGGCATACGGCCGCTTCGCTCCCTGGACGTTGATGCGCGGGAAGCAGTGACAGGCGTTTTGCGGCACCCGGGCTTCGGGGAAGCACTCGCGCACCTCCTTCGAGTTCAGGAAGGATTCGACGAGGGCGTCGTCCACGCCGTGCCCCAGCATCGCGACCGTCAGGTACTCGCCCTTCGGGATGGCCGCGGCGAATTCGAGTCTCGGCAGGTCCAGAAGGAAGACGTGCATCGAGTTGCCGAAGTCCCGGTCCAGCACCTCGCGCCCGAGAGGGTACTCGGAAATGAAGGTCTTGATGGTCCCCGGGGTGCGGTATCCGAGCCCCAGGTCCTCGATCATGCGCAGAACGGCGCTGTTGACGCCGGTCGCCACGACGACCAGGTCGTAGAGCCCCCGGTGACCGTCGGGACACTCGACCTCGGGCCGGTCGCCCATCCAGCTGACCCGGCTCACCAGCTTTCTGACCACGCGCGCACCACGATCCACGGCGAGGTCCATCAGGTGGCGGTCAAATCCGATGTGGCTCCCGCTGACGGCATTGCGTGGACCGCTGCTGCGGTAGATGGCCGCAATGCGCTTCTCGTTGAGCGGCGTCCGGATCTGCACCGTGCCGATGTCCATGTGCAGATCGTAGGCATCGATACCCCGCTGGATCACGGTGGACGGGATGGCTATGCCCTCCGTCGCCAGGAGCTGGACCAGTGATTCCGAGATCACGCCGCCGCAGTGGTTGCATCCCGCCGGCCCCGTCAGGCTGAAATCACGGGGTTCGTAGATATCCAGCTCGATCCGCGTGTCCGTGAGGGCGAGGGTGCGCAGCAGGAAGTAGCTGAACATGGACCCCGCCGGCCCCCCTCCAATGACCGCCACGCGCGATCCGTCCTCGAGCGGCATCCGGTCCGAACCGGACGCCGGACGCTTCCGGGTCCAGGTCTTCTCCGCCGGTGCGCCGTCGCCGGATGACCACATGGTCGGATCCGCGAGTGCGCTCAGGTCGACATCGCTGTTCGCTTCCGGACTCATGCGTTTCGGGACTTCCCCCTCGGAGGGTTCGTGGGCGCACACGCTTCTCCACGGTACGCCACGGGCACGGGAAACGTATTGCGGACAATCCGATCCTCCGTGAGGCGAAATCCACTCTGCGTGTGGGGTAATACCCTACGCCCGGCGCTCTCCCTTCGCCTACGACGCGGCGTCCCGGTGGGATCCGTTCTGCCGGGCCCGGCGGATCAGCTCGCGTACCATCCCGGGGAAGATGAACCGGTGCGGGATGTAGAACAGGTACCAGTAGAGTATGCCGGCCAGGCCCCGGGGCTCGAAGAGCGCCGTCTGCCGGATCCGTGTGGTCCCGGCCTCCTCGGTTTCGAGACGGTATTCGAGCCAGGCGCGCCCGGGCACCTTCATCTCGGCGCGAAGGCGCAGCACCCGGTCGGGTTCGACCGCTTCCACGCGCCAGAAATCCAGCGTGTCCCCGACGCGCAGCTCCCGGACGGACCTCCGCGCCGAGCGCATGCCCACGCCGCCCATCAGGAAGTCGATCATCCCCCTGATCTTCCACAATGCGTTGGCATAGGGCCAGCCGGAATCCCCTCCGAGGCTACAGATGGCAGCGAACAGCGCGTGTGCCGGGACATCGGACTGCACCTCGATGCGCTCGGCAAAGACGCCCTCGCTCGCGGTGAGGCGCTCCACCGCGTCCGCCTCGCCCGGCTCGGCGTGGAGCGCGTCCGTCCAGGAGGTGTCCACCTGGTCCTCGGCAAACCGGCGAAGCGCGAACCGGACCGCTTCGCGGTATCCGACCAGGCGCACGTCGAAGAGACGGCGGGAGAGATCGTCCGTCAGGACCAGGTCTCCCGTCAGTCCCTCCAGGAAGCGCCTTGCGACCGGGCCGGCGATCGGCGTCACCGTGCCGAGCCACAATGCCGAAAGCCGCACGCTCGGGACCGGGATGGTGAGCATCAGGCGTCGCAGTCCCCTGATCTCCGCGTACTGACGGAACATGTCCGCGTAGCTCAGAATGTCTTCACCGCCGATCTGGATGATGCGTCCGGCGCAGGCCGGCTGATCCACCGCGCGCACCAGGTACTGGAGAACGTTGCGGAGCGCGACCGGCTGCACCTTGGTCCTTACCCACGCGGGAGCGACGAGCAGCGGCACGCGTTCCACCACGTAGCGGATCATCTCGAACGCCAGGCTGCCCGATCCGATGATGACGCCCGCCCGGAATTCCACGACGGGAACGTCCGATCGCCGAAGCATGACGCCGGCCTCCACCCGCTGCCGGACCCATCGGGACGGCGATCCGGCCACCGGCGGCAGGCTCCCGAGGTAGATCACGAGCTTCAGCCCGGCCGCGGCCGCGGCCTGTCCGAAATTCGCGGCCGCGCGACGGTTGCGCTCGGCGGTCTCAGGCGCGTCCACGTCGTGGAAGTGCACCAGGTAGTACGCCGCGTCGATGCCCTCCATGGCACGACCGAGCGAGTCCGGATCCAGCACGTCACCGCGGACCACCTCCACCTGGTCGGCCCACGACCGGCTCGCCAGCCGGGCCTCGTCACGGACCAGGCAACGGACGCGGTGTCCCTGCCGCAGAAGGTGCCGCACCAGGCGGCCTCCGATGTACCCGGTTCCTCCGGTGACCAGGATGGACTGCTTCATCTACCGCTGGATATGCCGGAAAACGCCGAGCCCATCCGGTTGCGGCGCGGGGTGAACTCCTTCACGGGGTGGGCGGTCAATGGTGCGGACGACGAACGCGTATCGGATCGGGGGGTTGCGCGGGAAGCGTGAACGACTCGGTTTCCAGGAGTTCCAGCGCGATGCGAACCGCTTCCTCCAACTGGGGATCGTGACCCGCGGCGACCCGCTTCGGATCCATCTGCACCTCCACGTCCGGCGGAACGCCCTCGTTCTCGACGGCCCAGTTGCCGTCCAGGTCGAAGAAGCCGCCTCGCGGTGCGGTCATGTTGCCGCCGTCGATGAACTGGGGAACGTCCCAGATACCGACGAGCCCACCCCACGTGCGAGTTCCCACCAGTGGACCGATCCCCCGAAGCCGGAACATGTAGGGCAGAAGATCGCCACCGGAGCCCGCGGCATCGTTGATGATCATGACCTTGGGTCCCCAGAGACCGGCCATCGGCGTCGTCCACGGACGCCGGTCCCCTACGGGGTTGTTGAAGTAGCCCATCAGCATGCGATCCATGAGCTCGACCATGTAGTCCGCGGCCGAGCCTCCTCCGTTGAAGCGCTCGTCGATCACGGCGCCCTTCTTGTGCTGCTGCGCGAAGTAGTACCGGTTGAAGTTGCTGTACCCGCCGCCACCGGTATTCGGAAGCCATACGTACGCCAGGCGACCGGCCGACAACTCGTCCACGCGACGCCTGTTGCCTTCCACCCAGGCCTGCTGGCGCAGTCCAAAATCGCTCGCGACCGGGACGACGACAACCTCTCTGGCCCCTTCGACCATCGGCCGATCGTTCAGTGTGAGCTTCACCTGCCGGTCCGCCGACCGGGCGAAATGACCGTACAGATTCTGCTCGCTCGTCAGCGGCTCGCCGTCGACCGCGATCACGTAATCGCCCTCGCGGGCATCGATTCCGGGACCGGCCAGAGGGGCCCGGAGGCCCGGATTCCACTCTTCACCCGTGTAGATCCGCGTAATGCGGTAACGCCCGTTCTCGACGGCGTAGTCCGCTCCGAGCAGCCCCATGGGCACCCGGTCCACGTCGGGGGTGTCGCCCCCGCCCACGAAGGAGTGTCCGATCGAGGTCTCTCCTCCCAGGATGTCCAGGAGGTAATTCAGGTCGTCACGATGTCGCACGTCGCCCAGCCACGCGCCATAGGTCGCCTCCGCCCAGCCGAGATCCAGCCCGTGCACGTTGTCCACGTAGAAGTAGTCCCTCTGGAAACGGACCGCCTCCCGGAATATCTGTCGCCATTCGGCCTGTGGATCGACGAGGGCCCTCATGCCGGAAAGATCCAGCGCGCCATCCCCGACGCTGGCCTCACCCGCAGCATCCACCAGTCCCCACCTGTTCCCGCTGGCCGCGTAGATCAGCTTGCTCCCGTCGGACGAAACGTCAAACCCGTTGATTCCGCCCATGACCTCCTTGGCTTCTCGGTCCTCGACCGAGAATCGATACAGCGTGAGGCCCGGCTTGCCCTCCTCGTTCGAAGCCACGAAGAGCGTCCCCTCCTTGCCGGGCTCCAGGTCCACATAGGGTCTTGCCGGCATGTCGAGAGCCAGGACCCGGTTCCCGATGCCGTCGAGATCGATACGGACGGCGTCGTCGTCCTCCGAATCCTCGTCCTCGTCATCCGCATCCTCATCGTCCTCGTCGTCCGCTTTCGCCTCCTCGTCGTCACTCTCCGGCGCGAACGGATGCTTCGCCTCCGAGGAAAGCACGGCCATGTACACGGCGTACTCGGACGTGAACGGGTAGGAGGTCATGTCCAGCCATCCGGTCGACAGGCCGTAGTCGGTCGAGGACAGGAAGTACAGGTACTCGCCTCCCGCATCGAAGACCGGCTGCAGGCTGTTCGAGAGGCCGTCGGTGAGCTGGACAGGCTCGCCTCCTTCCTCCGTGTCGTACAGGAAGACCGCGTTGTACAGGTTTTCGAGCCCGCGGGTGTACGCGATCCAGCGTGAATCCGGCGACCATTCGGGCTCGATGTTCCGCACTGGATTGGCGGTCCCCTCGTTGTCTATCACCGTCGCGTGACCGCTCTCCACGTCCACGAACCGGAGAACCCGGTCGGTGTCGGTGAACGCGATCTTCTTCGAATCGGGCGACCAGGCCGCGCCGTAGAAGAACGTCGGCGAGTCGATCGCGATCGCCTTCCTGTCCCCGCCGAACTGGTCGGCGATGACGAGCGAATACTCGCCACCTTCGTCCGAGAACCAGGCGATGCGCCGCCCGTCCGGCGACCACGCCGGGGCCCGATCCGCCACGCCGGGTGATGCGGTGAGATTCCGGACGTCACCCTTCTCTGCCGGTACCGTGAAGATGTCTCCGCGGGCCTCGAACAGCGCCCGCTTTCCGGTCGGGGAAACGCGCCCCGACTGGATCGCATCGACCACGTCCTCCCAGTGCGGACGCGCCCACGGGAAATCGCCGCGAACCGTAATGTCCAGGCGTTCCGGCTCTCCTCCGGCGGGATCCATGGTGTAGAGCCAGCCCCCGTTCTCGAAGATGACCGTTCCACCACCCGACGACAGGTTCTTGCAGTCGAACTCGGTGAAGTAGGTGCGCTGCCCGACGGCGCCCGTCGACGCATTCCACGACCATACGTTCATGGCATAGTCGCGGTCGGACAGGAAGAACACCGTGTCTCCTACCCAGGTCGGCTGGCCGTCGTTCGGTCGCTCCACGGCATCCCACGGAACGGTTTCCACGTCGAGCGTCGCCATGTCCAGGATCCGGACCGGGTTGTTCTGACCTCCCCGGTAGTTGCGGAACTCCTCCTCCCACTGCTCGATCATCTGGTACGCGAACCGGGACCCGTCCGGGCTGAGCGACCCGCGATGAACGCGGTCCAGGGGGAGAGCTTCCGGGAAGCCACCATCGACCGGCACGGTGAAGAACCTGCCGATCGGAATGGGGGCGTTGTCCCGCCCCGACTCGAACAGAATTCCCGATCCGTCCGGTGTCCAGCCCCGGACGATGTCGGGCATGGGATGCCAGGTGAGCCTGGTGGGCTCTCCTCCTTCGACGGGTACGACATAGACATCCGTATTCCCGTCGTACTGGCCGGAGAAGGCGACCCAACGGCCGTCCGGCGACAACCAGGGCCAGGTTTCTGCACCTTCAAAGGTCGTGAGTCGGCGCGCATCGCCGCCCGATCGCGAGGCGACCCATACGTCGTTCGCATACACGAAGGCGACATGGTCGGCGCTTACGGACGGCATTCGGAGGAGCCTCGTCTGGGCCGTGGCGTCGATGACCAGGAGGGATGCGACGGCTAGAAGAAGGAGGGTACGGGACATGACGAATGTCGTTCTCTATTCGTGGTGGCGGTGAGAGAATAGCAAAGGCAGACAATCCGTGCCCGCCGGGATACGCTCGGAATCGCAGGCACGCCGCGTCTCTCGCCGTGCGCCGGGAACGGTCGTGCCGTACCATTCCGGAAGCGACCCAAGAGGTATCAGCATCATGCCTACCGATCGACGACAGTTCATTCGAACGGCGGCTCTCGCGGGTGCCGCATTCGGCCTTGCACCCGCGACCGCGCGTGCCGACGCCCGGAATCGCCGGCCCGTCCGCCGTTCTTCCTCACCGATGCGTGCACTGGTTCTCGGCGGCACCGGGTTCATTGGACCGCCCATGGTCGAGTACCTCCTGGATCGCGGGCACGCCGTCACCATCTTCAACCGGGGGCGGACCAACACGGACCTCTTTCCGCAGGTCGAGAAACTGACCGGAGACCGCAACGACGATCTGGAGGCGCTGAAGGGACGTACGTGGGACGTCGTGTTCGACAATCACGCCACGCTCCCGCGCTGGGTGCGCCAGACGGCCGAGCTCCTGCGGGGATCGGTGGGCCGGTATGTCCACGTCTCGACCATCTCGGTGTACGCCCAGCCCGAGTACACCCTGCCGGACGGCCGCAGCGCCGAGCCCGGGTGGAACGAGGAGGAGAAGCTTCGATTGGATGAGGATGCTCCGCTCGCCGAGATGCCGGACGACTGGGACGGTTCGGAGCAGATCACCGGCCTCACGTACGGCCCGTTCAAGTGGATGGCCGAGGCGGAAGCCGAGAAGGCCTTTCCCGGCCGGACCACCGTGGTGCGTCCCGGGCTCATCGTGGGCCCCGGGGATCCGTCCGACCGGTTCACGTACTGGCCGGTGCGAATCGATCGCGGCGGCGAAGTGCTCGTCCCCGGCACCGGAGGCGACTCCGTGCAGTTCATCGACGCACGTGATCTTACGCGCTTCATCGTCGACCTGGCCGAGAACGATGTATCCGGCGTCTTCAATGCCACCGGACCCGAGTCCCGCCTGTCCATGGAGGAACTGGTGCACGGCATCCGGGCCGTGACCACCGGTCCGATCGGGTTCACCTGGGTGCCGGCAGACTTCCTCGAGGAGCAGGGCGTCGAGCCCTGGTCGCACATGCCGGTCTGGATTCCAGGAGACCCGATTTCATACGTCCGTGTGGATCGTGCGATCGAGCAAGGCCTCCGGTTCCGTCCGCTCGCCGACACCGCGCGCGATACGATCGAGTGGCACGCCACGCGGCCCGAGGAGCAGCGCTCACGCCTGCGATCCGGGCTCTCGCCCGAACGGGAGATGGAGGTCCTGGAGGCGTGGCACTCGCGGTGACGGCTGGTTCATGATGATGGTCATCCCCCCGCCGCCCCCGGCGGTGCCTTCCGTCGTGACGAGAAGGTGGATGTCCGCTTCGGCCCGGTCACGGACGAAGTCCACGACGGGAATCTGCTCGCGGATGTACTCGTCGTCGCACTGGTGCGAGCAGTCCAGGAACAGCCGGATGCCGGGCGGCGTGTCCTGGGCGCCGACGGTGTCGACGCGCACGAAGGAAAGGCACAGCAGGACACCAGCCAGCCATCTCATGGTGTTTCCGGATTGAGGAATGAAGAGGTCACCACAGGAAAGGACACCCTACGGGGATGCGTCGTGGGTCCGAGACCTCCAGACGCACGGAAGCGCCCCTCCCGACATGCGGGAGAGGCGCTTCGCCTGGAGCCAATGAGCGGATTCGAACCGCTGACCTGCTCATTACGAGTGAGCTGCTCTACCAGCTGAGCTACATTGGCGTGCAGACAAGAAAAATAGGGCCTACGGCACGCCCGTGTCAATAACGGCAGCGGCGCCGGAGACGCTGCGTACCTTGCCGCCGACACACGATTTCCGTCCCGATGAGCGAAGCGCTGACCGATCTGAAGACCCGCCTTTCCACGGTCCGCGACCTGACCTCTTCCGCCGCCGTCCTGGACTGGGACCAGGAAACGTATATGCCCGAGGGTGGGACCGAGGCGCGGGCGCGCCAGTCGGCGACCCTCCAGCGCCTGGCGCACGAGATGTTCACGTCCGACGAGACTGCCGGGCTCCTCGAGACGGTCGAGCCCGTGACCGACCTCGACGCCGACCTGCTGCGTGTCGCCCGGCGCGACCTCGACCGGGAGCGGCGGATCCCGTCCGGACTGGTCGCCGAGCTCGCACTGGCCACCGGTCGGGCCCGGGATGCCTGGCGACATGCCCGCGATGCCGATGACTACCCGGCGTTCGAGCCCCACCTCGCGCGGATCGTGGACCTGTGCATCCGCAAGGCGGAGGCCGTGGGCTTCAGGGACTCGCCCTACGACGCCCTCGTCGACGAGTACGAGCCCGACATGACGACCGCCCGCATCGCCGAGGTGTTCGGCGAATTGAAGACCGAGCTCGTGCCCCTCGTCGAGACGCTGGCGGGCGCTTCCGATCCGGCAGGGGCCGCCATGCTGCACGGACCGTTCCCGCCGGGTGCGCAGTGGGACTTCGGCATGCAGGTGCTGAAGGACATCGGGTTCGACTTCGAGCGAGGCCGACAGGACCGCTCGGCCCATCCGTTCACCACGACGTTCTCCATCTCGGACGTCCGGCTCACGACCCGTATCCACCCGGACCACTTTTCGCCGGGGTTCTTCGGCTCCCTCCACGAGGCCGGGCACGGACTCTACGAACAGGGAGTGGACCCCGACCTGGAGGGCACGCTGCTGGCCGACGGCACCAGCCTCGGGATGCACGAGTCCCAGTCCCGGCTCTGGGAAAACCAGGTCGGCCGGTCCAGGCCGTTCTGGGAACGGTACCTTCCGCGTCTCCGCACCGCGTTTCCGGACCGGTTCGCCCCGGTGGAGATCGACCCGTTTCTCCGCGCCCTGAACCAGGTCCGACGGTCCCCCATCCGCATCGAGGCGGACGAACTGACCTACAACCTGCATATCATGGTCCGCTTCGAGATGGAGCGGGACCTGATCGAGGGCAGGCTGGCCGTGCGGGACGTGCCCCGCGCCTGGAACGACCGCATGGAGGAGGCTCTGGGCATCCGACCGGAATCCGACGCGGAGGGGTGCCTGCAGGACATCCACTGGTCGACCGGCATCCTCGGATACTTCCCCACGTACGCGCTCGGCAACCTCATGTCCGCGCAGATCTGGCGGGCCCTCCGGTGCGACGTGCCGGATCTGGACGATCGCATCCGGCAGGGGGAGTTCGGCCCGATGCTCGACTGGCTGCGCACGCAGGTCCATCGGCACGGACGAAGGCGATCGGCAGACCGCATCCTCCGCGATACCACGGGCCATGGACTGGGCTCGGGAGACTGGCTCGCGTACGTCCGGACGAAGTACGGCGGCCTGTTCGGGGTGAACCTCGACGGTCCGGCAACCTGACCGAGGGTTGCGTCGTAAGGAATGTCCCGTCAGCACTCCGGGAGGCTGACCTACGACCGCTCGCGATCCCGCCCCTTAACTCGTAGCGGTCGAAGACCGACCTTTGACATGGACCCGTAGCAGAAAGGAGTTCGTGCATGGAAGCCAACCTGCCCTCGGTCGAGTACCATTTCGACGACGTCCACGTACCCAGAATCGTTCTTCAACGCATCCATCGCCGGGTCGACAAGTGGCTCAAGGGCCACACCGACATCACCGGGGCCTCGATCGCCGTTCGCGAGGAATCGGGCGCCAACACCGCCCATACGTTCAAGGCCCGCGTGGTGCTCTACCACCGGCCCGAGAACATCGCGGCGACCTCGAGCCGGGAACAGGCCGGCGAGGCCGTGCTGTCGGCCATGGATGCGGCAGAACGGCAGCTCCGCGAGACGCGGGACATGCTGCGCGAGCGATGGAAACGCCCCGGCGTCGGAGCAGAGTGACCGGGCATCGGGTGCTCGTGAAACGTGAACCCATGCGGGGCGTTTGCGCCCAAACGCAGCCTTCCTGACCCGAGCCCCCGTCGATGGCCGAAACCTGGCATCCCGCTTCCTGGCGGTCCCGGAGGGCATTGCAGCAGCCCGCCTACGCCGACGAGGCCGCTGTGGAGGCGGCACTCGGTCAGCTCAGGAGTCGTCCTCCCCTGGTCACCTCCTGGGAGGTGGACCGTCTCAGGCTCCAGCTAGCCGAGGCCGCGGCCGGACGCCGTTTTCTCCTGCAGGGTGGAGACTGCGCCGAGCGTTTCGAGGAAGTCCGGCCCGAGATCATCACCAGCCGGCTGAAGATCCTCATGCAGATGAGCCTGGTGCTCGTGCACGGGCTCGACCTCCCCATCGTCCGCGTGGGACGCTTCGCCGGCCAGTACGCCAAGCCGCGGTCGGCGGATCACGAAACCGTGGACGGCGTCACGCTTCCGTCCTTCCGCGGCGATATCGTGAACGGTCCGGAAGCCGACGAGGAGGTCCGCCTGCCCGACCCTCAGCGCATGGTGGAGGCGTACGCGTACTCGGCCCAGACCCTGAACTTCGTGCGTGCCCTGATGGACGGCGGGTTCGCCGACCTTCATCACCCCGAGTACTGGGACATCGGCTTCGTCCAGCATCCGATGCTGCGTCGAGAGTACCAGCACATCGTGGACTCCATCCTGGATGCGCTCCGGTTCTGGGAGACCGTCACCTCCGCGTCGCCCACGGAGCTCGAGCGCGTGGACTTCTTCACCTCCCACGAGGCGCTGCTGCTTCCCTACGAGGAGGCCATGACCCGCGGCGTGCCGCGGCGCCCGGGCATCTACAACCTCTCGACCCACTTCCCGTGGATCGGGATGCGGACGGCGGACCCGGAAGGCGCGCACGTCGAGTACGCACGCGGTATCGCCAATCCCGTCGCGGTGAAGGTCGGCCCCGAGATGCAGCCGTCGACCCTCCGCGCGCTCATCCGCCGGCTGGATCCGGAGGAAGTGCCCGGCCGCCTCACGCTCATCACGCGGTTCGGAGTCGGCGGAATCGAGAGCGGGCTTCCTCCTCTCATCGAGGCCGTGCGTTCCGAAGGCCGGACGGTCCTCTGGAGCTGCGATCCGATGCACGGGAACACCGAGACCCTGAGCGGCGGGGTCAAGACCCGGCGTTTCGAGAGTATCCTGGGGGAACTCCAGCTCGCATTCGACATCCACGACGCCAACGGATCCACGCTCGGTGGCGTGCACTTCGAACTCACGGGAGAAAACGTGACGGAGTGCGTGGGCGGTGCGAGCGGTTTGGCCGAGGGAGACCTGGGCCGGGCGTACATCAGCCAGGTCGATCCGCGCCTCAACGTGGAGCAGGCGCTGGAAATGGCCTTTTCAATTGTCAAGCGGAGACGCCGTTACGGCCCGCCCCGGACGGATTCCTGATGGACCCTGAACCACAAACGCTGTTCGATCCCCTGCTGGACGGCGCTCTCGGCGAGCCCGAGGAACTCCTCAAAATCCATGCACCCGATCTCGGGCGAGCCTCGGACCCGGACCTGTCCACGCGGGAGCGTCTCGAAGCGTACGAGGACATCGCCGAGTCCCAGGTGGGCGACACCAACCTGGTGCGTGCCCGCAACCTGGAGCGCGAGAGCGGCTTTCGGCAGCTCTTCCTGAAGTTCGAGGGCGGAAACCCGAGCGGCACCCAGAAGGATCGCATCGAGTTCGCCCAGGCCGCGGATGCGCTCCGCCGCGGATTCGACACGGTGACGATGGCTACCTGCGGCAATTACGGGGTGGCGACGGCCCTGGCCTGCAGCCTGGCCGGGGTGCGGTGCCTCGTCTTCATCCCCGAGCGCTATCACACCCGCAGGGTGGACGAGATGGTCCGGTTCGGCGCCGAGATCGTGCGGATCGAGGGCGACTACGAGAACGCCGTCGAGGCGTCGCGCGAGCGGGCGGCGCGGGAAGAGCTCTACGATGCGAACCCCGGCGGCGAGAACACCACCCTGCAGCTGGCCGCCTACGGCGAGATCGCGTACGAGATCTATGACGAGCTGCGGGATGCCCCGGCGGTCGTCGCGGTATCGGTATCCAACGGCACGACCCTCGCGGGCATCCATCGCGGTTTCGTCTCGCTGTATCGCCGCGGCCGCACCTCGCGCATCCCCCGGATGGTGGCCGGTTCCGCCTTCCGCAAGAATCCCATCGTCGAGGCCTTCGTCCGCGGCTACGATCACTGCGTGGACCTGGTCCCGGGAAGCATTCGCGAAACGGAGGTCAACGAGCCCCTGGTCAACTGGCATTCCATCGACGGGGACGTAGCCCTCCGGAGCATCCGCAAGACGAACGGGTGGGCCCACCACGTCTCCGACCGCTCCATGACGCAGCTCTCCCGCCGGCTGCGG
>JAHEEH010000236.1 GCA_024640835.1 Bacteroidota bacterium | reverse complement strand
CGACGGGATACGGGGTCGTCATGACCCTGCGCGAGGCGCTGAAGGAGCTGGGCATCCACCCCTCCGATACGACCGCGAGCGTACAGGGCTTCGGGAACGTGGCCCGTTACGCCATCGAGCTGTACGGTCAGATCGGGGGTACCGTCACCACGGTCTCCACGTGGAATCAGAAGGACAACGATTCGTATGCCTTCCGCCGGAAGGAGGGCATCGAGCTGGATATGCTGCTGTCCATCACCGACCAGTTCGGGGAGATCGACCGTGAGAAGGCGCTCGACGTCGGTTTCGAAGTGCTGCCCGGTGACGCGTGGCTGGAGCAGGACGTGGACATTCTCATGCCGTGCGCCCTCGAAAACCAGATCAACGGCGAGACCGTGGGGAAGATCAGCGATCGCGTGAAGGTGATCGCAGAAGGCGCGAACGGGCCGACCACCGAGTCGGCGAGCGGCCGCCTCGACGAACGCGGCATCTTCGTGATCCCCGACTTCCTCGCCAATGCCGGGGGCGTGACCTGCAGCTACTTCGAGCAGGTGCAGAGCAACATGAACTACTACTGGGAGCGGGACGAGGTGCTGGCGAAGCTGGACGTCAAGATGACGGCGGCCTTCGCGGCGGTCTCCGACCTGGCCCGCAAGCGGAAGATCTCGATGCGCGACGCCGCGTACGTGATCGCCGTGGATCGCGTGGCCAGGGCCTGTCGTGATCGGGGATGGCTCTGATCGTGGTTTGCCCCGTTCCCCCTCCTCGCATCTCATGACCGAGAAGGGAAAACGGATCGTCACTCCGGTGTCGTTCGACCGGACGTTCAACCACTCGGACGCCCGGTTCATGACGATCGGATCCGGCCGAATCGGCGGGAAGGCTTCAGGTCTGCTCCGCGCCGATGGCATGGTGGCGGCGAACCGGTTCGAGTCCGGTGACGATCGCCTGCTGATCGAGGTGGAGCGCTCGGTCGTCGTCACGACCGCGGTCTTCGACGCGTTCATGGAGCGCAATGGCCTGTACGACATTGCGCTTTCCGGCGAGCCGGACGAGCGCATCGCACTGGCCTTCCACGCGGCCAGCCTGCCTGCGGAATTCGTGGGCGACCTGATGTCGCTCGTCTCGCTGACGGCCGGCAATCCGCTCGCAGTCCGATCGTCCAGCCTGCTCGAGGACTCGCTCGCCCACCCGTTCGCCGGGATCTATCAGACCAAGATGATTCCGAACAATCAGCCGGACTCGGCCGGGCGCTTCCGGGCCCTGGCCGACGCGCTGAAGTTCGTTTACGCTTCGGTCTTCTCCCACGCGGCCATCTCCTATGTGCGCGCGGTGGGACGCGATCCGCGAGAGGAGAAGATGGCCGTGCTCGTGCACGAAATCGTGGGTCGCCGATTCGACACCCGTTTCTATCCCGAGGTCTCCGGGATCTGCCGTTCGTACAGCTACTACCGCACCGGGTCGGCGCGTCCCGACGAAGGGGTCGTGACGCTGGCGCTCGGGCTCGGCAAGACCATCATGGACGGCGGGGTCTCGTACTCGTATTCCCCCGCCCATCCCAGGGCGCGACCGCCCTTCTCGTCGGTTCGCGAGCAGGTGGACAGGTCGCAGTTGCGATTCTGGGCGGTGAATCTCGGGAAGCCCCCCGCCTACGACCCCATCAGGGAGACCGAATTCCTGATCGAGTGCCACCTGGATCATGCGGAGGACGACGGATCGTTGACGCACATCGCGTCCACCTACGACGTCCAGAACGACCGGTTGACGCCCGGCACCGGGAACCACGGTCCCCGCGTGATCGACTTCGCACCGACCGTCCGGATGGGACTCTGGCCCGTCACCGAGGCCTGCAAGCATCTGCTCGACGTGTTTCGACGCGAGATGGGGTATGCCGTGGAGGTGGAATTCGCGGTCACCTATCCGGCCGACGGCAGGGGACCGGCACGGATGACCGTGCTCCAGGTGCGGCCGATGGCCGCGCCGGGGAAGAAGATCGATGTTGCGCAGCCCGCCACGGACGAGGGGGATGTTCTCGTGTACTCGGACCTGGTGATGGGCAACGGCTCCTACGAGGACGTGACGGACATCGTCTACGTGAAGCCGGACAGCTTCGAACGAAGCCAGACCCGGCAGATCGGCTTCGAGATCGAAGCGATCAACGAGAAGGCCAGGGCCGACGGCCGGCGCTACCTGCTGATAGGCTTCGGGCGGTGGGGCAGCTCCGATCCCTGGCTCGGAATTCCGGTAACCTGGGGTCAGATCAGCTCCGCGGCGGCCATCGTGGAGTCGACCCTGCCCGACATGAACGTGGAGCCGAGCCAGGGAGCCCACTTCTTCCTGAACATCGAGTCCTTCCGGGTGGCCTATTTCACCGTTCCCCATTCCCACGGCCATCCGGTCGACTGGTCCTGGTTCATGGGGCAGGCCGTGGTCGAGGAGACCGAGCACGTAAGGCACGTCCGCGCGGAACAGCCGATGCGGATCATGGTGGACGGGAGAACGGGACGGGGGGTCGTCCGACGGGCACCCACCGATTCCGAAGTCGAAACCGGGCAATCCAGATGACCGGGAAGAGTGAACCCATGGATTCCCTCCTGCATTCCCTGCAGGAGCGCGCCAAGGAGCTGAACTGCCTGTACGAGGCGGACGAACTGCTCTCCGTGCGGGATCGGCCCCAGGAGGTCACGCTGCGCCGCCTGGCGGCCGCGCTGCCGGCCGGCTGGCAGCACAGCGACGTATGCCATGCGGTCATCACGGTTCACGGCCGGCGATACGCGGCGAGCCTGCACGCGCCGACCCCGTGGGTGCAGCGGTCCGACGTCGTGGTGGACGGCGAGACGGTAGGGGACATCTCGGTGTATTACCGGGAACAGCGACCGGCAGCCTCGGAGGGGCCGTTCCTGCGGGAGGAGAGACGGCTCATCAATGCCATCGCCGAGCGCGTGGTCCTCTACCTGCAGCGCAAGAGCATCGTGGCCGCGCACGACAGCCTGGCGATGGCCCTGAAGGCGGCCGATCGGCGGGGCCCGAGCGAGTGGGCCATCGTCCTCGACTTCCTCCGGAGGGCGGACCCTCCGCTCTTTGCCACGATCACGCGCAAGATGATCAACTACCTCTGCTGGAACGGCGTGGAGGAGGCGATCGAGCTGCTGCGTGAGTACCTGTCCGAAGAACCGGGCGACACCGGGAATCCGTCCGAACCGAACCGCCCGTCCGCGAAGGGCAACGTGCGCGATATCGCCCCGCAATCGGTGCGGGCCTTCCGGATTGCCAACCAGTACTGCAGCGACGAGGAAATCGTCATCCAGATCCGGTCCTGGATCGAAGAGGACAAGGCGGCGGGTCTGGTCGAAACGCTGGAGAATCCGCAGTACGGATTCGGTGAGGTGGCGTCGAGCCTGGACCGGTTCCTCGCGGCCGGGCTGGAGGAGCCGGGAGTTCCGCAGGCGCTCCAGCGCAGCCTCGGGGCTTCGCTGATCCGGAGGTTCTTCACCCACGATCTCGGCCTGATCGGCATCCTGAAGGACCGGGTGACGGTCGCCGACTTCCACAATCTCATCCGCCGGGTCGTGTACACGTCCTCGAGCCGAGGGAGGCTGGGCGGCAAGAGCACGGGCCTGTTTCTCGCCGAGATGCTCCTTCGCGACGCGATGTCGGAGAAACCGGAATTCAAGGACATCCGGATTCCCAAGACCTGGTACGTCACGTCGGACGGCGTGCTGGAGTTCATTCGCCACAACAACCTGGATGACGTGCATTCGCACAAGTACCAGGACATCGAACGGGTGCGCCGGGACTATCCGCACCTGGTGAGCGTGTTCAAGAACTCGCCGTTCCCCAACGAGCTCGTGAACGGCATCGCGGCCGCCCTGGACGATCTGGGCGACCGGCCGCTCATCGTTCGCAGCTCGAGCCTTCTCGAGGACCAGATCGGTGCGGCGTTCTCGGGCAAGTACAAGAGCCTCTTCCTCGCCAACCGGGGAACGAAGACCGAGCGACTGGCCGCCCTGCTCGACGCGGTCGCCGAGGTGTATGCGTCCATCTTCTCGCCGGATCCGATCGAGTACCGCTCGGAACGCGGACTGCTGGACGTGAATGAGGAGATGGCGGTCATGATTCAGGAGGTCGTGGGCGTTCCGGTGGGCGACTACTTCCTCCCGGCGTTCTCCGGGGTCGCCTTCTCCCGCAACGACTTCCGATGGTCTCCGCGCATCCGGCGGGAGGACGGCCTGCTGCGCCTGGTGCCTGGCCTGGGAACGAGAGCGGTGGACCGTATCGGCGACGATTATCCCGTACTGGTGGCCCCCGGGCAGCCCGGGCTCCGCGT
>JAHEEH010000235.1 GCA_024640835.1 Bacteroidota bacterium | reverse complement strand
GATGTTCTCCGGATCGAAGTAGATCGGGTTCGGCGCGAACGAGGCGCCGCCGGCGTGCTCGATGCCCTGGTCAACGGGCAGGATGGACACGTACCCCGTTCCGCCCAGGCGGCCGCCATCGAACAGCTGATGCAGCGAGCGGAGAACCTGTGGGCTCCGGTCGGAATCCAGCCACACCCGCTCCAGGAAGTCCGGGCCTGGCAGGTGAAGCTGCTCCTTGGGAATGGTCGTGGAGGTGTGATCGAGGAGATAGCCGGCTTGATCGCCGAGTACCTCGGCCACGTTGATTGCGGGAGCAGCCATGGGTTAAATCGGGGTTCAGGTTGTCGAAAGGGGGTATCGCACGACGGACGGATCCGGGCGAACGGGTCCAAGCTACGCCGCGTTCGGTGGCCCTTGTATCAAGACCACTCCAAATCGATGCACCAGAAGCGCTTCCAGTAGCCCCTTCCGCCCGTCAATCCAGCTGGATGGCGACTTCGTGCGGAATGGAGTCGGGATGCTCGAGCCATCCCGGAAGCAGATCCGCCAGGAGGGGAGCCATGAGGAGGCCCTTGGATCCGAGACCGGTGAGGACCCATGTGCGCTGCTGGCCGGGAAGCACCCCCACCATCGGAAGACGCGTATCCGGGACGGTCACGCGGACTCCGGCCCGCTCTTCGACGATCTCCGCATCGGCGATCCAGGGCAGCATTTCGGACGCACGCGCCAGGAGCTCCGTCGACACGTCCCGGGACGGCGCGAGATCGTCGAACATGTGCTCGTAGCTGGCGCCGACGACCAGCGTGCCGTCGCTGCGCGGCACGGCGTACCCGGATCCCTGGACGGCCCGGACTCCCGGAGGGAATTCCCTGGGTCGCACGCGCACGAGTTGGCCCTTGATCGAATGCAGTCGGAGTGCCGCCAGCAGGTCGAATGTCTCGAATCCGGAACCGAGGGCGAGCAGGAGTCTCGAGCATCGGAGTGATGAGGGCCCGGACGGAGTCTCGAAATCGGCCGTGACGCCGTCGGCGTCTTCCTCCCATGCCGTCAGGCGCCAGCCCCGCCTGAGCACGACGCCGCGGTCGAGTGCATCCGCCTCCATGCCCTCTAGAAGCGCGGGCACCGAGAAGGCGCACCCCCGCTGGATGACCAGCGCACCCCTCGGAGCATGGAGCCATGGCATGCGCTCGGAGACGGTCGGAGCGTCCCACCACGTGGCAAGGTCGGGTCGTTCCTGGGCCGACCGCCGCAGATCATCCACCTGCCAGCTGGAGACGGCCGGATGAAAGACGCCCGGCGTCCGGTCCACGTGATCGGAGCCTACGTCGTCGATGAGGCGCTCCAGGGCGGCCAACGCCCTGTCCGCCTGCCACACCGGGTGCCCGCGGCGTCCGACCAGCGGGTTGGCGATGCCGGCCAGGGCCGAGGCCGACGAGGCCTGCTCGTCGGCACGCGGGTCCATGGTGGCGAGACACACGGTGGACCGCCCGGCGAGCACCCGGGCGGTGCACCAGCCGGCAAGGCCGCCTCCCACGATGAGCGTCTGCACGGAATCGGACATAGGACGAAAGGACGGGTGGTATTGCCGGGTCGCCGGCAGGAGGAAGATAGGAACCGGGACCGCGGAAGCGTCAGGGTTCCACCCGCAAATGATTTCTCCGGGCCGGACGGGATTCCGTCCGGGGCGATGCGTACTCTGGCGACGTCGACCATTCCCAATCCGGCACCATGGCAACATTTACCCTGACGGTCAACGGACGGGAGCGGTCCGTAGAGGCCGAACCCGACATGCCGCTCCTGTGGGTTCTTCGTGACCTGCTCGGGCTGACCGGCACCAAGTACGGTTGCGGACAGGCCCTCTGCGGGGCCTGCACCGTCCACCTGTCTGGCCGGGCCGTGCGGTCCTGCGAGACCGAGATCCAGGAGGCTGCGGGCCTCTCCGTGACGACGATTGAAGGTCTGAGCGAGGCGGGAGACCACCCGCTCCAGATCGCATGGAAAGAGCTCGACGTACCGCAGTGCGGATACTGCCAGGCGGGGCACCTCATGGAAGCCGCCGCCTGGCTCGCCTCGGTCCCTCGTCCGACGCTCGAGGACATCGACCGGGAACAGTCGGACGTGCTGTGCCGATGTGGCACCTACGAGCGCATCCGCGCGGCCATTCTACGGGCAGCAGAAATCCAGGGGAGGTGAGTCATGTTTCCAATTGAAATGGATCCCGAAGCCTATCCGGCCCATACGCGGGCTGTCTATGGAATCGAAACCGGATCTCCTCGTCTCCCCGCGACCTCCCGGCCCGCGACGGTCCGGGTGTTGAACTGTTCCAGGCGCGACTTCCTCCGAAGCAGCGCCACCGCGGTCGGATCCGTATTCGTCCTCGGACTCCTGCCCGGTTGCGCGACGCCCGCCGAGATGGAGGATCTCGGCTCCAAGCCGCCGCCGTCGGGCCTCATGGGCGAGGCCGAGTTTCATCCGAACGTCTTCATCGCGCTCAATTCCGACGGTGACGTCTTCCTCGTGAACTCGCGCTCGGAGATGGGGCAGGGGACGAAGACGGGCATGACGGCGACGCTGGCCGACGAGATGGACGCCGATTGGGAGCGCGTCCACGTGGTCCAGGCGGACGGCCACCCCATGTACGGTCCGCAGAGCACGGGTGGGTCGCAGTCGGTCAGGCTCTTCTTCCAGGACTGGAGGAAGGCGGGCGCCACCGCGAGGGCCATGCTCGTGGCCGCGGCGGCGGGTACCTGGGAAGTGGACGAGTCGGAGTGCGAGACGGGTCCGCACCTGGTGCGGCACAAGCCGTCCGGGCGCGAGCTGTCGTACGGCGCGCTCGCCGCGGCGGCTGCCACGCTTCCGGTCCCCGACAGCCCGAGCCTGAAGGCGCGCGACCAGTGGAGATATATCGGCAAGCCGCTGCACGGCGTGGACAACCACGCGATCGTCACCGGTGCGGCCGAGTTCGGGGCGGACGTGCGGCTACCCGACCTGAAGTTCGCGGTCGTCGCGCGCTCGCCGGTACTCGGCGGGCGGGTCGTGTCCTTCGATGACGCGGCGGCGCGGCAGGTACCGGGCGTCCTGGGGGTATTCGAGATCCCGGCGTTCTCCGGGGCGCCAGGGAACCAGGCGCTCGGGGGGATCGCGGTGGTTGCCGAGAACACGTGGGCGGCCATGAAGGGGCGCGAGGCGCTGGAAATCCAGTGGAATCCGGGGCCGAATGCCGTTTTCGACTCGGATACGTTCCGTGCGACGCTGCTCGACACGGTGGGGAAACCCGGCCGCGTGGAACGTGAGCAGGGGGATGTGGATGCAGCGCTCGCGTCGGCGGCCCGTGTCGTCGAATCGACCTACTACACGGCCATGCTGGAGCATGCGCCGATGGAGCCGCCGGTGACGCTCGCATGGGTGAAGGAGGACGGGACCTGCGAGGCCTGGTGCTCGACGCAGTCTCCGCAGGCCGCGCGAAATCTCATGGCCGAGGCCCTGGGGATCGATGCGGACAAGGTCACGCTGCACATGACGCTCGTGGGTGGCGCGTTCGGACGCAAGGGACTTCCCGACTTCGCGCCGGAAGCCGCGCTCGTCTCGAAGGCGTTCGGAGGCCCGGTCCTGCTCACGTGGAGCCGGGAGGACTCGACGCGCCACGGATACTACCATCCGCCGTCAGCCCAGCATTTCAAAGCGGCCATTGACGGAGACGGGCGCGTCACGGGCTGGCTGCACCGGACGGTGTATCCACCCATCGCCGCGACGTTCACCGAGGGCGCCGAATACGGCGGGATCCAGGGCGCGCGTGCCACCATGTGGGCCGTGCCCAACCTGCGCATCGAAAACGGAGCGGCGAAGGCCCACGTGCGGATCGGATGGCTCCGGTCGGTCAGCGCGGTCCACCACGGTTTCGGGATCGGGGCGTTCGTTGGCGAGCTGGCCCACGAACTGGGACGGGACCAGAAGGACCTGTGGCTCGAGCTCCTGGGGCCCGATCGGGTCGTGGACGAGCTCATGCCCGGCGGCCGAGGTCCCTACGGGGAATCGGCCGACACCCACGCGCTGCGGACCGGACGCCTCCGGGGGGTCATCGAGTTGGCCGCCGAAGAAGCCGGCTGGGGGCAGGCGCTTCCGGCGGGACAGGGCATGGGCATTTCCGCCCATTACAGCTTCTGGGGCTATTCCGCCTTCGTGGTTCGTGTCGCGGTGGAGGCAGGCCGCGTCCGCGTCCTCCGCGTGGATGCCGCGATCGACTGCGGGACCATCGTGAATCCGGATCGCGTCAGGGCGCAGCAGGAGGGGGCCGTGGTGTTCAGCCTGACGCATGCGCTGCACTCCGAGATCATCGTGCGCGAGGGA
>JAHEEH010000234.1 GCA_024640835.1 Bacteroidota bacterium | reverse complement strand
ACCGACGCCTGGCGCTGATCAACGTCCATTTCGACGCGGACGCAGCCAATTACCTCGGTTTCTACTCGAAGTCGGTCGTCTCGGTGCGAGCGGACGTGATCGAGTTCGATCAGTGAGGTTGGACAACGGCTGAACGTGGAGGGCAAGGGCCGACGATCACCGCTCCTCCGGTTGGCGACTCGCCGCATGCCCGGCTGCGACTGCCTTACGAAGGCATCGGTTCGTGAAAGGAGTCACCGGCGCGAAGTGCCGACTGGAGGAAACCAGGCTCGATGCCGGGCGCGGACGTCAGAGCTCGGTGCGGATGATGTGGCGGCACTCCGGCTGCAGGAGCGGCACTTCCTGAACAGACGTCTCGCACCTGAGGAGTGACGGGGGCACGACGTGTCAACCGGAGGAACCTTGGCTGGAGGCCTGACGCCGAGGGTCAGGCCAGCCGCCACGTCGGTGGCTGACAGCCGCCAGTTCCGCAGCCCCGATACCGTCGTGCCCACCCTACCGCAGCTGCACCGTCACCTCGTCCTTGCCGCCCTTGAGGCTCGCGTACCGGATCGTCACGTCTCCGCTCCCCCGCAGCAGGTACTCCACCGTCCGCGTGGTGTGACCGGCGTGGCCGTTCCGGATCATGATCCGCGAGAGATCGTGCTGGTCGATGAGCTCCGTCGCGGTCGTGCGGTACCGGTCACGCACCCAACCCGCCGAGACGACGTCGACGTTCCGTCCCGAGACGGTCAGGAGATCGGGATCGACCACGTTGTTCGCGGCCGCCCGGGCCGTGATGGTCGGGACGAGCTTCGTGTTCGTGACATCGACCCGGACGCGGAACAGGTCTCCCCCCACCCGTTCGACCGACGGCTTGTCCACCTGGATCAGCGGCATCTCGTCCGCCTGGTACAGCGTGAAGGCCATGTTGCGGTGCGCCAGCTCCTCGTTCATGAAGCGCGGTGGCACCCGGCCGTACGTCTTCTTCCATCCGCCCATTTCGACCGGACCGTAGTCGGGATGGTCAAAGGCCTTCCACTCCACGAATTCGTCACCGAACTCCAGGTACTCGTCGAAGAAGTACCGTCCCTTCTGGCCTGAGATCGGGCTTTCGGGGTCCTCCTCCTGCTCCTGGAGCTTCGGGCTGTTGTAGTACTGGCCGCCGGCCCATAGCTCGTTCGAGAACGAGACGATGCCGAGTCCGTCGTTCGTCCAGTCGATGGAGCCCCCGTGCACGGTGTAGAGGCCGCTCCAGATCACGATGTAGTTGTAGTACGGGAGCATCCGTTCACCGGTCTGCCCCAGGACGTCGTAGAAGGCGATGTCCTCGCGCGGGTACGTGCCCTGCCACTCGGCGCCCGGACCCCGCAGGATCATGCCGCCCGAGTTGTGATAGGTCTGCAGACCCGCGATGTTGGGGTGGGCCATCCAGAAATCGTTGACGGCGCGTGCCTCGGGGAGCTGGAACGGGTAATCCATCGCCCCGCCCTGGATGTAGTTCGGCTGCCAGTCGGCGGCCCAGTTGCGGTTGGGATCGTAGCCGCCCGGGCCGTCCTCGTTGACGCGGCCGTCCCCGTCGTTGTCGAGGCCCTCGGAGCCCAGCATCACCCAGTCGCCCTTCTCCCCGGCGGGCACGGGCTCCATGATGCGGGGGTTGTCGTGGCTGATCCGGTAGTCGCCCTCACCGGGGACGTACTTGCGGATCTGGTCGTAGACGCCGTTGCCGTTCAGGTCGTCCGGGCCGTCCTCATCGTACAGACCGTCGTTGTCCTCGTCCACCGGAACGTGCCCGGTACGCGCGCCGCCGCCGGTGCCTTCCATGAAGAACTGGCGGCCGTCGGGATTGATGGTCGGGACCACGTAGAACACGCGCTCGTCGACCAGGCGGGTGACCTTGTCGACCTTGCCGTAGTTCTCCATCAGGTACCAGATCGTGTACAGGGCCACTTCGCCGCCCTGGATCTCGTTGCCGTGCGTGTTGGCCTCGATGTACATCGCCGCCTTGTCCATCTCGTCCCCGGTTTCCGGGTTGTTGATGGTCATGAGCATGATGTCGCGCCCGGCTTCGCTCTTGCCGATCGACTGGAGCGACAGGAACCCGGGGTAGGCCTTCTGGAGCCTGGCGAGGTCGGCGTCGAGCTCGTCCACGTCGTGCCAGCGGTTGAAATCGATCTGGACCCGGTGGGGGGCATCCGAGGCGTCCTGGGCCGCTGCCGGCCGACCGGGTACGAGGAGGGTGGCCGCCGCGGCCAGGAGGAGGAATCGGGAGATGGCGTTCATGGCGGAGAATCGGCTGGAGGTGGACTCTGGAATCGGTCGGGAGGCTCTCATTGCAGCGTGATCCTCCTCGTGTCCAGTCCGCCCTTCTGGGAAACGACGCGAAGCTCCACGGTGTCGCCGCGTCTTCCTTTCACGATCCACGCGAACTCCTCGCGGCGCCCCGACCCGTCGAGGGTCTGGAAGAAACTGGTCTTGTCGGATCCCGAGACCAGGTCGTCCGGATCGATGCCGAGCTGCACCATCGTCGGCTTCACCGAGCGCGCCACCGCGCCGTGAGCGAGGCTGGTCGGCAGGTAGCCGCCGTTCTCCACCTCCGCCTCGATGCGGAAGATGCCGCCTCCGAGGTCGGCCACCTTCACGTCCGCGACCCGCACCCGCGCGAACAGGGACGCCAGGTAGACGGCGAAGGCCCCCTGCTTCGGCGTCTGCTCCTGGATGACGCCAAACGGTGGGTTGTAGGCCTCGTACGGCTTGAAGCCGCCGATCTCGACGGCACCGAGCGTCGGATGGTCGAAAGCCGACCAGGCGACAAATCCGTCGATGCCCGCTCCGTCCATCCACCCCAGCAGATCGGCGTCGATCGAGGTCTTCTTCCCGTTGCCCTGCCCGGTTCCGACTCGACACGGCCTGGCCGTCGAGTCGGCTGCGGCGGTCGAATCGGCAGCCACGGGAGCCCATCCCGGGGTCTCGAACGCCGGCACGCCGTACTGGTAGTACCCGTATCCGGCCAGCGTCCCCTCGGGCTTCCGTGTCGCGGGCGTCGACTTGAGGCCCGTGATCTCGCGATACTTTTCGCTCACGGTCGTGAAATAGGCCAGATCGTCCATGTTGACGGTCGTGGCCGGACGACGGCCGGAGGACGGGCGTCCTCCGGTCGACTCCTGCGGCGCCCCCCCGAACCCGCGGAAAAAGCGGGGGCGCGGCGACTCCATCATGCCGACGGTCAGCGCTTCGGCGAAGCCCGCGTCGGCATATCCTTCCATCTGGAGCGCCTTCGCCGCCGGCCACTCGCCCTTCGGGTTCGGCGGGTTGACCAGGTTGTCGTGCTCCCCGTAGACGAGGACGGCCGCGATGTTGCGGTGCGCGATCACGAAATCCATCACCGCACGCGACTCCGGTTCGCTCACCATGTGCGGACCGGCGCCCCGGGTGTAGTACGGGTATTCGTGCTGGAAATTGCGGCCGAGGTCCACGCCGCCCGGTCCGTCCTCGTTGTAGAAGCCGTCCCCGTCGTCGTCCGTGCCTTCCCAGTAGAGCGCGAACCCACCGGCCTCGCCCTTCGAGGCGTCGGCCTTCACCATGAGGCGGGGATCGTCGGTATCGACCCGGTATTCCCCGTCAGGGTCCGCGACGCGCATGAGCGTGACGAGGCCATCCCCGTTCAGATCGTCGGGGCCGTCCTCGTCCGTGCGGCCGTCGTTGTCATCGTCGAAGGGGCGCGCGTTCCCCCGGGATCCGGTCTGAACCGCGGCGAACATGCGTTCGGCCCCGTCCGGATTCACCCGGGGAAAGACGTAGAAGACGGCTTCATCCATCCGCTTCACGACCTCCTCGTTGCCCTCGGAATAGCCGTGGATCAGGTAGTGGATGACTTCGATGGCCTGCTCGCTGCCCGCGAGCTGGTTGCCCTCGAAACCGGCCGCGATGACCAGCGCCGGTCGCTCTGCCACCGGCATGCCGGCCGAGTTGCCCACTTCCACCATCCAGATGTCACGACCACCGAGCGTCTTCCCGACGGATTTCATGCGGACCAGGTCCGGGTGCTCCTCCGCGAAGTGACGAAGCCGGGCCGTCATGGCCTCGTAGTTGCGGTAGCCCTCGATGGCCGGAGGGTCGGGCGCCGCTGCGAGGGACGGCACCACGAAGAGCAGGCTCACGGCGAGGAGCCGCGCGGACAGCGACCGGCGCGAGGGGCCGGCGACGGGGACGGAGATCGGCATGGATTCGACGGTCACATGGAGACGAACGCGGAGAGTATGGCCTCCGGAGCTCTCCGTCTACCGGGGAATCTCCTACCTGGCGGATGGCCGGGCGCGCCAGGCCGCGATGATCGAGGCCTCCCGCCGGACGAGCCCTTCGGG
>JAHEEH010000233.1 GCA_024640835.1 Bacteroidota bacterium | reverse complement strand
GAGGACGACCGGTGGGGGTTCTGGAACGCACGCGAGCACGTGTGGGCGCCCGCCTGGTGGCAGCAGTTCGACTACCAGGCGGGGCAGGATCCCTTCACGGGCCTCCCCTTCGACCAGGCTACTGGCGGGGGCGGAGCCGGTCCCGGGACTTTTGCCACGGCCGACACGTCCGACTTCCCGGACTGGATCTCGTGGGTAAATGCGTACGGGCGGGAGGCCTGCTACACGCCCGGTGGCGACTACCGGCTGCTCGCCCTTCAGAAGTGGGAGAGCGCGAAGAAGGCCTGGGGGGGCTCCTGCTTCGGGATCGCGTTTGCGAATGCGCTCGCCTTCGAGGACCACGCGAGGTTTGCCCAGCACTTCGGGGGCTTCCCGGCGTTTGCCACACCCTCCTCCGTCGGCGCGAGTCACCAGGTGATTCCGACCGTCTCGGAGCTCTTCGCCCACCAGTACGGCGAGCCCAACCAGGCGAATCTCGCGCTCGGCCTGGCGAAGACCCCGAACGAAACGGTGGCGGACCTGAAGGCCATGCTGCGCTCGGACGACACGCGGATCCGGGCGCTTTCCATCTTCGACACCACGCCGCCGGGCGGAGGGCACACCATTCTCGCGTACGGCCTGGAGGAGGACCCCGACCATCCGGGTGACCACCGGGTCTGGGTGTACGACAACAGCGTTCCGGCCGAGCCCTACGCCATCATCAACGTCTACGGCGAGGGCAACGGCGGCGACGGGGTATGGGAACAGGCCTATGGCACCTGGGGATGGGGAGGCACGCGGAAGTTCTTCCTCGAGGATCCGGCCTCGGACCACTGGGAGGCGTCGCGCTTTGCCGCGAAGCGGGCGCTCTCTCCCTTCCTGACGGCCGCGGACGCACTCCAGGTTGTTCCGGTATCCGGATCGGACGTCGTCGTGACCGACGCGACCGGGAATCGAACGGGGATAGACGGAAACGAGCTTCTCACGGACATCCCCGATTCCTGGCCGCTCCACGTACGCAACGGCTCGACCGGTCCTCCGTGGGCGTACCGGCTTCCGGCTGGAGACTATTCAATCCGTCTGGTGGGTGAGGAAGACGCAGGAGCCCACCTGTACACGGGGAGCCGGTTCTTCGGATACGACCGGTACGGAGCGGTGCCCGGGGACACGGATCGGCTCACCTGGGACGGAAGCCTGTCGGTGGCCAACGGGAGCATGGCGGCGAGGACCGTCCGGCTTCGCACGCTCGAGAGCGGCGGCGCGACAGAAGAGTTGGCCGTCGTCCGGGGACTGTACCTGGCAGCCGGTGACTCGGTGGTGATCACGCCCGTCGAGGCGGGAAGGTTCGCTCTTGCGACGTACGGCGGTCCGACCTCGTATGCCATCGGGCTCGAGGCGGTCGACGAGGCCGGCCATCGCATGTTCAGCGCGGACAGCATCGCGCTCTTCGGCAACACGACGCACGTGTACGAGCCCGACTGGGCGACCCTCGGAAGCGTGGACATCACGGTAGCGGTCGACGCCGGCAATGACGGGACGATCGACGACACCTTCGTCCTCGAAAACGAGGTCTCCGGTGTCGGTATCGGCCAGATGGGCGACGTGCCCGCCGAGTACCGTCTGGACCAGAACTGGCCGAATCCCTTCTCGGGGACGACCACGATCGCGTACGCCCTGCCTCGCCCGGAGGACGTCCTGATCCGGGTCTTCGACCTGCTGGGTCGCGAGGTGCGCGTCGTGCATGAGCGGTCGGCCGCGGCCGGACGGCACGAGGTGACGCTCGACGCCCGGGGCCTGCCGAGCGGGGTGTACTTCTACCGCCTGGAGGCCGGACGATTCAGCGAGACGAAGAGGATGGTGGTGCTGAGGTGACCGTCACTGAGACGTGTGATGCTGCAGATCTTCCGGGCCTCGAGCGCGTGGCCCCGGTGCCTCGGTGATCGGCCCCAAGTCAGGAATCGGACGATTCCGATCCGGCGGAAGTGGAAGTTCGTTCGGGCAGCTGCCGCATGTTCCGCTCGATGAGTTCCAGGCGTTCCTCGATGGGTGCGACGGTCTCGGCCATCGCTTCCTGGATCAGGGCCTTGAGCTCGCCGGTTCCCATGCTGCTGCCGGACAACTCGGCTCGCTGCCGATCGCGCCTGAGCTTGAAGTCGTTGTGCCACTTGAGTGTCAGCCCTCCAAACACGAAGGACATCGTGAGGATGGTCAGGACGAAGGCAATGACGGTGATGGGCATCGGTAATCACGGGGTATGGACGCGGTGGATCGGATGCACCGATCGTGCACGGGCTGAAGGATTCTACGCGTGAAGAGAGGCGATTTCAACCTTCGACCGCGGAACACGGACAGACTCACGGCCGCCTCCCGATCGGTATCTTGGAGTCGACAGGGCACCCGCTCGAGCACATGAGGCAGACATTGGTCCGATCCTTCGGCGCAGCGCTTCTGGCACTCGCGGTCCTTTCGACTCCGGCGCAGGGCCAGGCCGGCGAGATCTTATTTGTCTTCGGTTCCGACACGTCGACGTCAGGGTTCGACCTGAGCCATCCGACGACGATGTACAACGCCGGGGGCAACGACCTGTACGCCTCGCCCACGGGCAACGGGGCGCGCGTGATGGCGGATGCGTTCCGGGAGCAGAATCGGGATTACTACGGCACCCCCCTCAGGCTGACGTGGTGGATGCAGGCGGGAAGCCTCTACGGCAATGCCGAGAACACGAACGTACCGCTCGGCAGCACCCTGTCCCCCTACCGGATGCGGACCACCCGGGGCGACGCGATGGCGCGGCACGGCGACGAGTTCACGTTCCACTATCACACGTGGGTGTGGTCCGACTACGACGGGGACGGACAGTGGTGGTGGAACCAGGCGCTCTCGTTCGACGAGTCGCGGGAGGATTTCGACCGGACGATGGCCCAGATGCTGATCGAGGAGGACGTCTTCCCGGTCTCCTTCCGCAGCGGATGGCACTTCATGGACGATGCGTGGCAGGCCCATATCGACCGCCTGATTCCGTTCAGCCTGCACAACGACTGGCCCCACGTGCACGACGACACGGAGGAGCCCACGGACAACATCTACGATTGGAGCCGCTCGCCGTCGGAGTTCGTGCCATTCCACCCGTCCACCGACGACTACCAGGTACCGGGCGACGGCCGGTCATGGAACGTGCGGTCGATCCACTTCGGACGGGCGACCGACGCCCTGATTCGGGACATGTTCGAGACGGCCAGGGCCGGAGGCGACCAGGTGGCGTGCGTCTGGAGCCATCTGGCCGAGGACTCGTTCGTGGACGATCTGCAGGTCGTGCTGGATCGCATCGCGCTGGTGGCGCTGGACTATCCGGACGTGCCGTTCCGCTACGCGACGGCCGTCGAGGCCATGCAGCGGTGGCTGACGACGACCGACCAGACGCCTCCGACGCTTACCGTGGAAATGGTTTCCGGTGGCGCCGCGCTCCGCATCGTGACCGACGAGCCCATCTTCCAGGACGGGCCGTTCGTGGCGCTCAAGGACCGGTACGAACGCTACGTCGTGCTGCCCGTCCATGCGGCGGGGCCGCTCGCGTGGGTGACGGACCCGTTCGATCCGGGCATCGCGGCGACGATCCGGGTCGCCGTGACCGACACGGTCGGGAATCTGTCGAAGGAAACCGTGCGGCTGCTGCCGGATGACCTCTACGTCGACAACGCGGACGGCGGGTTCGTCCCGGTGTCGGGAGACTGGACGACGGTCACTCCGACAGGGTTCGCGCACGTGTGGGGCACGGACATCCGAACGGCCGCGCTTTCGGGAGGATCGGATGCCGTCGCGCGCTGGCACCTGCCCATCGTCGACCAGGGGCGGTACAACATCTTCGTACGCATGCCGGAGGTCGACCATCCCGCCGCGCGCGTCGGCGCGGAGCTGTGGGCGGGGGGCGGGTTCGTGGTATCCCGGTACTTCGCGGAGCCCCCTGCGGGGGACGCGTGGCATTTCGTGGGCACGGCGACCCTGGGTCCGGCGGACGCTCCGTACGTGGAGCTGCGCGCGTCCGGAGACGGCCAGGAGGGCACCCTGCTCGGAGCGGATGCCGTCCGGGCGACCGCACTCGTTCGTGAGCGGCAACTGGACCTTCCCTTCCACGAGATCGAGTTCGCCGACATGATGGCCGGGGAGGCGACGACGGTCCGGGTCGACGTCCGGAACCTGGGTGTGGGCACGCTGACGATTTCGGACCTCACTACCGGATCCGGCGTGCTCGTCTCCGAGGGGACGCTCCCGCTCGCCCTGGAAGGTCCCTCCGGGTTCTCGTTTCCGATGCGTCTCTACTCGGACGGCATCGGGACGGTGCGCGATACGCTGATCATCCACAGCGATGATCCGA
>JAHEEH010000232.1 GCA_024640835.1 Bacteroidota bacterium | reverse complement strand
CCTCCACGCCCGGATCCATGGAACGACCACCGCGCACATCGCTCCCCATCCGGGTCCGAGGAAGCTGTACGTGCGCATGACGGTGGAGGACCGCTGGCAGCACGCGCTTCTGGCGCTCAGCTTCATCATGCTCACCCTCACCGGCTTCATGCTGCGGTACCCGGATTCGTGGTGGGTGACCCTCTCGAAGGAGGTGTTCGGCGGGCACCTGGTTCCGTTGCGGAGCCTCACGCACCGCATATCCGGCGTGGTGATGCTCGGCGTATCCGTGTGGCACCTGGTCTTCATCGTCTTCACCAGGCGGGGCCGGAAGTTCCTCAGGGACATGTGGTGGAAGCGGACGGACCTGACCGAGTTCGTGCAGTCGGTTCGGTACATGACCGGCCTTTCGAACGAACGTCCGCGCTATGATAGGTTCAACTACGTGGAGAAGGCCGAGTACTGGGCGCTGGTTTGGGGGACGGTGGTCATGGGTGCGACCGGACTCATCCTCTGGTTCGAGAACCAGTTTGCCAAGATCGTTTTCGACGTCTCGGAGACCGTACACCTGTACGAGGCCTGGCTGGCATTCCTGGCGATCGTGGTCTGGCATCTCTACTACGTCATCTTCAATCCGGACGTCTATCCCATCAACCCGACGTTCATCACCGGGAAGGTGACGGAGGAGGAAATGGAGCACGAGCATCCTCGGGAGCTCGAAAGGCTGAAATCGGACCGCCAGGAGGACTGAAGAGCGCTTCCGGCGCGGGGTGGCGCCCAAGGAGGCAAGTCACTGTAGAGGGTTCCCCTACACATTTGTAGGGCGGCGCGACCTTGACAGGGAGCGGGGATGTCCGTAATCAGGGGCACGCTACACCTGCAACCCTCGAGGAGCCCATGGCCGAGCCGAAACGGAGCCGACGGTCATTTCTGAATTACGTCCTGGGAGGAGGCCTGCTAGGCTGGATCGGGTCCGTGATATACCCGGTCGCCTCCTACCTGCGCCCACCCGCCGAGGCCGGCGGAGACGTGGCCTCCGTCAAGTGGGGACCGGAAGGTGATTTCCGACCGGGCACCAGTGCCATCGTGAAATTCGGACGCAAGCCGGTCCTTCTTGTCCGACTCGAGGACGGGGAATTCCGGGCCTTGAGCGCGACCTGCACCCACCTGGACTGCACGGTGCAGTTCCGGTCGGATCAGAGGGACATCTGGTGCGCGTGCCACAACGGGGTGTACGACCTCCGCGGCCAGAACGTGTCCGGTCCCCCGCCGCGTCCGCTCGGACCGTACGCCGTCAACATCGTGGATGGGGATGTGGTCATAGCACGTTTGGAGGCCTGAGCCCATGTCCGAGACTTCAAAGCGAGGCGTGTTCGGCTGGCTGGACGACCGGTTTCACCTGGCTCCACTCGTCGACTACATGCGGCACAAGGAAGTGCCGGTGCACCGCCACAGCATCTGGTACTACATGGGAGGGGTCACGCTCTTCCTCTTCATCGTACAGCTGTTCACGGGTATCCTGCTCCTCATGTACTACCGACCGGGAGCCGAGTCCGCCTACGAGAGCGTCCGGTTCCTGATGAACAAGGTGCCGTTCGGATGGCTCTTCCGGGCGGTGCACAGCTGGGGGGCGAACATCTTCATCCTGTTCGCCTTCGTACACATGTTCTCGACCTTCTTCACGCGGGCCTACGGCCGACCGCGGGAGCTCACCTGGGTCACGGGCTTCGTGCTGCTCGCCCTGGGCATGGGCTTCGGGTTCAGCGGCTATCTCCTGCCGTGGAACGAGCTCGCGTTCTTCGCGACGAAGGTGGGAACGGACATCGCGGGGGTGCTTCCCGTGGTCGGTGACGCGATCAAGGTGTTTCTCCGAGGCGGAGAAGACGTGACCGGAGCCACACTGATCCGGTTCTACGCGTTCCACATCGCGCTCATTCCGGCCATTTTCACGGGGATCCTGGGTGTGCACCTGCTCTTCGTGCAGCGCCAGGGCATGCACGAGCCGGAATTCGTATCGCGGCAGCCGGAGGGTGAGAAGAGGACGATGGCCTTCTTCCCCAATTTCCTGCTGCGTGACCTCTTCGTCTGGCTCATCGTCCTCAACGTGCTCCTGTTCCTCGCCGTGTTTTACCCGTGGGAACTGGGTCTGGAGGCCGATCCTTTCGCGTCGGCGCCGCAGGGCATCAAGCCCGAGTGGTACTTCATGTTCATGTTCCAGACGCTGAAGCTCATTCCCGCCCACGTGCTGGGCCTGGAGGGAGAGATGCTCGGCGTGCTCGTGTTCATGCTGGCGGGCCTGGCATGGATGCTGGTTCCCTTCTGGGAGATCCGAACCCGCGCCACGGGTCGACTCAAGCCCATGGCGGTGATCGGATTCCTGGCGCTGGGCTTCATCGTCATCATGACCATAGTCGGCTACCTGGTATGAGGATTCACATGAGTCGCAAACCCTTCGGCGTGCTTCTCGCGTGGCTCGCCCTCGTCGTGGCCGGACCGGTCGCGGCACAGGATATCCCCGAGACCCTTCAGAATGACCAGTGCATCGCGTGTCACTCGGACGTCGGCTACCTGCCGGACGGCCTGCTCCTGGCGGGACCCCACATGCGCGCCGAGCTGTCGTGCGCGGGCTGCCACGGCGGAGACAACACGACCGACGACGAGGAGATCGCCCACGCGGGGACCTTCCGTGGGGTGCCGGACGCGGCGTCCATACCGGCGTTCTGCGGCAGATGCCATTCCGACCTGGGCTTCATGCGCTCGTACAGCCCGAGTGCCTCCACGGACCAGGTAGCGAACTACTACACCAGCGTCCACGGCCAGAAGCTGCGCACCGGGGATACCCATGTGGCCCAGTGCGCGTCGTGCCACACCGCGCACGCCGTGCTGCCGGCGTCGGACGCCCGGTCGTCGGTCCACCCCATGAACGTACCCGCCCTCTGCAACGGGTGCCACGGGGATGCCGAGACGATGGCCGACTACGGGATCCGGACCACGCAGTACCGCGACTACGTGGGCAGCGTCCACGGACAGGCGCTCCTGGAGCGGGAAGACCTCGGCGCTCCGGCGTGCAACGACTGTCACGGCAACCACGGCGCACAGCCGCCGGGCATCGAATCGATCGAGCACGTCTGCGGCATGTGCCATGTGAACAACGCGGACTACTTCTCGGCAACCGGGATGGCCCGGGCCTTCGCGGACGAGCAGCTCCATGCCTGCGAGGAATGTCACGGAATTCATGACGTGCGGAAGACGTTCGACGCCATGGTGAGCACGGGCGACGACTCCGTCTGCACGACGTGCCATGAGGAAGGGGACGACGGATATGCCGCCGCCGATTCCATGTACGCCCAGTTGTCCGCCCTCGTGGCGGCGCAGGATTCCGCGCTGGCCGTGACGGAACGCGTGCGCGAGATCGGCATGGACGACATCGAGATCGGGTTCCTTCTCCGCGACGCGCACGAATCCACGATCCAGGCCCGTACCCTGGTCCACACGTTCGATCCGTCACGTACCGCCGAGGCCACGACCGTCGGTCTCGAGAAGGCGAACGAGGCCATCCGGATCGGTCACGAGGAAATCGGGGATTTCCGGTTCCGACGCTTCGGATTCGGCATCGCCACGCTTCTCATCACGATCCTCACCATCGCCCTCTTCTTCAAGATCCGGGAGGTGGAGAGGTCCTGATCAGGCCCCCTGAATCCGCAGGGTGTTCGCGGTTCCGGCGTTGATCGAAGTGCCGGAGCGCGGTAGACTTCAGTTTAGAAGACACCGAAACGGCAGTCCATGAAGCTGATAGACAGGCTCCGCGCAAAATGGATCGAGGGCAGGGAGACGTTCCGGAGCTGGCCCCGTCGCAAGCGCACGGTCGTCGGCGGGCTGGGCCTGCTCGTCGTGCTGTTGATTTCCGTCGTGGCATCGGCCGAATACACGTCGCAGCCGACGTTCTGTCCGACGTGCCACTACATGGAGCCGTACTACGAGTCGTGGAGCATGTCGGGGGCGCACTCCGACATCACCTGCGCCACGTGTCATTTCCCACCGGGCATTGCCGGAACCATCAAGGGCAAGGCGGAGGGCCTGGTGCAGGTCGTCAACTATCTCGCCAGTTCGTACACGCGGCGCAAGCCGTGGGCGGAGATCGAGGACGTGTCCTGCATGCAGAGCGGGTGTCATGATACCCGGCTGGAGGGGTTGGTTAATTTCAAGGGCGTGGTGTTCAATCATGCGCCGCACCTCGAGAATCTCCGTCGCGGCAAGCAGCTGCGATGCACCAGCTGCCACTCCCAGATCGTGCAGGGAGACCACATCACGGTCACGGAGACCACCTGTTTTCTGTGTCACATGAAGGTGGGTGGAGAGGTCTCTCCGGAGGAATTCGCCCACCTCTCCTCCTGCCAGACCTGCCATCGCTGG
>JAHEEH010000005.1 GCA_024640835.1 Bacteroidota bacterium | reverse complement strand
GGCGAGGGCTGGGCACGCTTCACCTACGGCGGATCGACCGGAGGCTGGGAGGCGCTCGCAGTCCAGATCTTCTATCCGGACGAGTACAACGGCGCCTTCGGGGCCTGCCCTGATCCGATCGACTTCCGCCAGTACACGCAGGTGAACATTTACGAGGACGAGAACGCCTACTGGCAGAAGGGACCCTTCCAGACGATGGACCGCCCGGCCCATCGCAACTGGCTCGGGCACGTCGGGATCATGCAGCGGGACTACAATCACTACGAGCTCGCCCTCGGATCGAACGGCCGGTCGGGGGACCAGTACGACATCTGGCAGGCCGTGTACTCGCCCATGGGCGAGGAGGGTTATCCGAAGCCCATCTGGGACAAGCTCACGGGCGAGATCGACCACGAGGTGGCCGAATACTGGCGGGAACACTACGACCTGCGGCACATCCTCCAGCGCGACTGGGCCGAGCTGGGACCGAAGCTGGAAGGCAAGCTCCACATCTACGTCGGCGACATGGACAACTACTACCTGAACAACGCCGTCTACCTGATGGAGGACTTCCTGGAGTCGACCACCGGCCCGTACTACGCCGGAGTCGTGGACTACGGAGACCGCGCCGAGCACTGCTGGAACGGAGACCACGACCATCCGAACGCGATCTCGCGTCTGCGCTACAACACGATGTACGTCCCCCGCATCCTCCAGAGGATCAGGGAGGCGGCTCCTCCGGGATCGGATCTCGCAAGCTGGCGCTACTGACGGTCGAAGGGGGTCGGATACCCCCGGCCCGGGAGAACCCGGGGGTATGGCAGGGGTTCGGGCACCGGCCGGGGATCGTCTGCGATGAGGCGCTCCAGGTGCGCCACGGCCGCCTCGAGCTGGGCGTCACGCCCCTTGAAAGTCTCGTGCGGGTCGTTGTCCACCACGTGGTCGGGCACGACGCCCCATCCCTCGATCAGCCACTCGCCGTCCGGCCCGTAGACGCCCGACTCGGACGCGCGCGCGACGCCTCCATCGACCTGCCGGTTGGAGCTGGACAGCCACACCTCGCCTCCCCACGTTCGCGTTCCGATGATCTCGCCGAGACCGAGACGGCGGAAACCGTCGGGAAACGCCTCCCCGTCCGAGGACGACTGCCAGTCCACCAGGACCACCATGTGCCCGCGGAAGGCGTATTGCAGGTTCCAGTACGGATCGCCCGTGCGACCCTTCCAGTACATCCAGGCACGACGGAGAAGCTGGGTGAGCACCCAGCTGTCGATGTTGCCACCGTTGTTTCGACGCATGTCGATGATGAGACCCTGGCGGTTGAACACCGGGTAGAAGTCCCTCGCCCACTGTCCGGCGTCGCCTCCCCCCATGGCACGCAGGTGCACGTACCCGATCCTGCCCTCTCCCATCTCGTCCACGGCAAGGCGGCGGGTGTACTCCCACTCCGAGTAGCGGAGATCGAATTCCTCCCGACGCGACATGGGCTTCACGACGACGTCGCGCCCCGTGCCGTCCGGATCCTGCACGTGAAGCCGGACCTGCCGCCCCGCCTCGCCCATCAGGAGCTTACCCATGTCGGGCGCATCGGCCACCGGCTCCCCGTTCACCGAGAGGATCACCGAGCCCACCGGAACCGCGACGTCCGGGCGCGCGAGCGGCGCGAGCTCATCCGGCAGGTCCGGGTCGCTCTCGTAGACGTGCACCACGCGGAATCCGCCCGTCGTCGTATCCCGTTCGTAGACGGCACCCAGGGATCCCGGCTCCACGTCGTCGTCGCCGGACCGCGTGTCACCGCCCCCCGCGCTCGAGTGCATCAGCGCGAGCTCCGATATCATCTGGGCCTGGAGGTCGGCCAGCTCTTCCCTCGCCCCGATGCGGTCCACCAGCGGTTCGTACTTCACCCGGACGGCCTCCCAGTCCACGCCCAGCATTCCCGGATCGTAGAAGTAATCGCGGTGCATCCGCCATGCGTCGACGAAGATCTGCCGCCACTCGGCGTCCTTGTCCACCGGCAGCTTCCACCCGGACAGATCGACCTTCGCCTTGTCCAGGCTCGCACCGGCCCCCGCGGTCGCGTCGATGACAAACAGGTCCTCCCCCTTCCTGATCATCAGCTTCTTCCCGTCCTGCGACAGGCTGAAGCTCCGGATGCCCTTGGCGATGTCCACGGGCTCGGCATCGTGCTTGAGATCCAGGGCCCGGAGCACCGATCCCGATGCGCCCGGCTCGTCCGCCGTCCAGAACAGGCGCTTCGCGTTCACCGCGAGGCCTCCGTAGTCCCCCCGCGGCACCGGGACAATCCGCAGCGCTCCCGGCGCGAGCCGGCCCGGCGCGGTGGCGACGTCGCTCGTGTCGGTCGACGTGAGCTCGTCGGGCTCGCGAAAGGGCCACCGGGCGTCGCCGTGGAGCGGCAGCGCGTAGAGTCGCGTCTGGTTCTCGAACCAGGGCTGCATCGCCCTCGGACCCCAGACGCTGCCCGAGGCCTGGAGATCGCGGTTGGACAGGAAGAAGAGCCAGTCGCCGGAAGGAGACCACGCCGGATTCCAGTCCTCGTAGCGCTCCGACGAGAGCTCCGAGGAGGTTCCTTCCGCCACGTCGTACAGGTACAGGGAGGACATGCGCGCACCACTCACGGTGTAGTACGCCAGGTGCCGGCTGTCCGCCGACCACGCGAAGCCCATGCCCTTCGAGGCCCACTGCATCGGCGATTCCGCGACGAGACGGGTCGCGCCCGTCTCCAGGTCCGTGATCCAGATGCGACGGTCGTAGTCCTGGTCCGCCAGCCATTTTCCGTCCGGCGACGGCGAGCCCGACAGCCTGAGCATCGCCGGTCCGTGCGTGATCTGTCGCGCGTCGCCCACTCCGTTTGCCGGAAGGGCCCACCACTCGACTTCTCCCGAGGCGTCCGAAAGGGTGAGCAGCTGTGTCCCGTCCGCTGAAAAACGGGCATACCGGTGCCGGATGCCCGAGTCGCGCGAGGCGTTGACGATGCGGCCCCCGTCGGCCGGCGCGACGAAGACGTCCCCGCGGGCGGTCAACACGACACGGCCGCCGTCCGGAGCCAGCTCCGCGGACGTCAGGTACGCGGCCGGGTTCTCCTCCCACGTCTCCCGGCGCTGCTCCCGGTCCGAGACGAGAGTCATCGCGATACGGGTCGTGGCGTTCGTCAGCAGGTCCAGTCGATACAGGTCCGCGCCCAGGCGATAGACGTCCACGGAGCCCTGGACGGCGTGCTCCTGGATGTCCCAGTCCATGTGGTCCGTATGGGACCGCAGATCCGACCCGTCCTCGAGCATGGACCACACGTTCATGCCCATCCCGCCCCGATCGGAGAGGAAGAACAGGCGACCCTCGCGCCAGAACGGCGTCTTGGAGGTGCCGGGCCAGTCCTCCGTGAGCGGGGTGGCCGTCGCATCGCCTTCCTTCCACCGCCAGATGCTCTGCGCGCGGCCGCCCTTGTACCAGCGGGCGTTGTTGCCCTGCCTGGGCTCGCGCGTGAAGTAGAGCGTTCCGTCGGGTCCGAACGCGACCTCCGCGGCCTCGGCCAGCGGTATCGGATCGCGCTGCATCGTCGACGGGTCGACCGTCACGAGCTGCACGCTGGGAAGGGTGCTGTACCCCGTCGTCCTGTAGACCACGTGCCCGTCCGGGGTCCATGCCACCGGAATCGCGGTTCCGTCCCACGTCAGGCGCGTCGGCGGTCCCCCTGCGACCGGCATGACGTACACGTCGCTCGAACCCTCGTAGGACGCCATGAAGGCCACCTGCCTTCCGTCCGGGGACAGCACGGGGTAGGCCTCCTGCCCCGCGTGCGACGTGAGTCGGTGGGCTGCTCCCCCGGTGACCGGGCCCGACCAGAGGTCTCCCTCGGCGGCGAAAACGACCGTACCCCCGTGGAGTGTCGGGAACCGGTAGTACCCCTCCACCTGGGCGATCGACGGAGTGGCCCCGGAGAGGAGCGCGAGAACGGGGAGAAGAGATCGAACGGACATGGCTCGCGTGGAATGACGATCGGATCGGGCCATGCTACGCCGTACCGCGAAGCCGTGCACGGCAAGATGACGTGCCGACCGGAATCCGGTGCGTGGTCGCAACGGATGCCAGGCCGAACAGCCCCTGTTCATGTAGGGGTTCCCCCTACACTCCCCTGACTTGACCCGCCGTGCGCGAGAGGCTATAGTCCTTCCACCATCCACCGTACGCGACGATGGCCGGGAACCTGGAATGGCGTGACGTGCTCGCTGCCGAGCGGAACGACGGATTCAGGAGGCACGTGGGGGATCTCACCGCCCGGGGCATGCGGGCGATCGGCCTGCTCGGCCCGCTGGCCGTCGCCCTGTACATCCTCCTGCGCGCTGTCGGTGGCCGAGAAATCTCGTGGGTGCTGGGCAGACAGGACGCCGTCGTCGTCTGGGACAAGCTGCTCATCGCAGTCCTCGCGGCGTCCCTCTTTCCGCTGTCGCGAGCCGCGGTGGCCCGGAGCTCGGGCCGATGGTTGGGAATCCTTGCGGCGAGCGTGGCCGCCGTGCTGTCCGTTGTCGACGATCTGCTGGGGTCCGGCTACTCGATTTCGAGCGCCTGGGTCGCCCTCTTCATGGTCATCGTCGCGGTGGCGATGCCCCTGAACCCCAGGCAGGTCGTCGCCCTGGCGCTGATGATGCTGCTGGCGCTCTTCGTGCCGGCGCATATCGCGGGAATGGACCCTGCGTGGCATCTGGAAGCCCAGATGGTCTTCCTCGCCTCCATGGCCGTATCGCTGTCCGCGATGAGCATGCTGCTGTACCGCTCCCGGCTGGTCCAGTATCTCGCCACCGAGCGGGCGGTCAGCCTGTCGGACGATCTTGCTGACAAGGCGAAGCGGATCGAGAACCTGGAGCGCATGAAGTCGCGCTTCTTCACGGGGATCATCCACGACATCCGGACGCCCCTCTCGCTGGTCCTGGGACCGATCACGGACCTCCTCGATCACCACGAGGACGACCTGATCGAACCCGTCGCGGTTCCCCTGCGCATTGCACGCAGAAACGCGGAGCGACTCCGCCTTCTCGTCGACGATCTGCTCGATCTGTCGCAGCTCGAGGCCGGCCAACTTCATTTGAACCGGAGACCGCGGGAGTTGGGACGACTGCTGGACCTGTGGATCCTGGACCTGCAGCCTCTCGCCGAGCGGAACGGAGTGGCGCTTGCCCTGCGGCAGCCGGAGGACCCGGAACCGGTGGTCGCCGACGTGGACCCGGACCGCATGGAGCAGGTCGTTCAGAACCTGGTCGGCAACGCGATCGGGCATACGCCGCGCGGCGGGCGTGTCGAGGTGTCCCTGGAGCCCGTCGCCGACGGCCGCACCCGTATCCGCGTGTCGGATTCCGGGGCGGGCATTTCCGCAGAACACCTGCCCCACGTTTTCGACCGCTTCTATCGCGCTTCCAGGGACGCTGCCCGGGCCGGTCACGGGCTGGGCCTCGCGATTGCGAGCGAGCTTACCGAGCTGCACGATGGGCACCTCTCCGCCGCGAGCGAGCCGGGCTCCGGAAGCACCTTCACCGTGGAAATCGCGGCCAGTGCCGACCCGTTCGAGGAGCTGATCGAGGAGCATGCCCGCCCTGCGGCCGCCCTCGCTGCCCATCAGCCGCCGCCGGACAGACCGGAGCCACGGGAGACGACCGGCCATCCACACGTCCTCATCGTCGACGACAACGAGGAGATGCGGCGCTACCTCCGGCGGCATCTCGAGCTGCAATACCGGGTTTCGGAGGCCGCCGATGGTGAGGAAGCGCTCGAATGCCTCCGTTCGGATCCGCCGGGCCTGGTGCTCAGCGACGTGGTGATGCCGGGCCTCGATGGCATCGAGCTGTGCCGGACCGTCCGAGCGGATCCGGCGACCTCCACGCTGCCCGTGGTCCTTCTCACGGCCAGGGGGGACACCCCGACCCTCGTCGCCGGCACGACCGCGGGGGCCGATGCCTTTCTGGTCAAGCCGTTCGATGCGGATGCCCTCGTGGCGATTCTGGAGAACCTGATCGAGCTCCGGCGCATGCTCGCGCCGCCCTCGACCGTCGGGCCGACCGAGGTGCTGGTCGAGTCTGCAGACCAGGCCTTCGTGGAGCGAGTGCGGGAGGTCGTCGAGCGGCACCTCGGGGACTCCAACTTCGGTGTGGACTGGCTGGCCGACGAGGTGGGCATGGCGTCCAGGACCCTGCAACGGCGACTGAGGAAGGCGACGCGTCTTTCGGCCGCGGGCTTCATCCGCATGATGCGGCTGGGACGGGCGGCCCAACTGTTGGAGGCCGGTGCCACGAATGTCTCGGAAACGGCCTATACGGTCGGCTTCCGGGACGTGGACCACTTCACGCGCATTTTTCGGCAGACGTTCGGCATCCTTCCATCGGACTATGCCCGAAAAGGTCAGAACGACGTGCCCGAAGCCTCCTGAACGGCGAATTTGTATCGTGCCGAAGGATCCTGCGGATCTTTGCGATCGGCAGTATGTTGGAGCGTTCGGTTTTGGTGATCACGCCCGCAGTCGGATACTCGTCGAACTAAGCCCTCGATCGTGAACCCGGATAGGTATGCGCCGGTGGGGTCGCCTCGGTATGAACGGACTTTCAGAAGATGAACATCTACGTAGGAAACCTCCCCTGGCGCACGACGGACGACGATCTCCGTGACATGTTCGAAGCCTACGGGCAAGTGGCCAGCGCATCCGTAATCAGGGATCGCGAAACGGACCGCTCGCGGGGCTTCGGCTTCGTCGAGATGCCCGACAACGACGAGGCACAGAGTGCCATCGCCGGACTCAACGAGACCGACATGGGCGGACGCCCGTTGGTCGTGAACGAGGCGCGTCCGCGGCAGGAGCGGCGGAGCGGTGGTGGTGGTGGCGGCGGAGGCGGCTTCCGGGGCGGTTCCCGGGGCGGCTTCGGCGGCAACCGCGACCGGTACTAGCCGAGCGGAACGGCCCTCGCGGGTCCACCCCTCGGCTTGATCTCTCTCGAAACCCCGGTTCTGCCGGGGTTTCGTATTTTGGTCCGAATCCACGCTACCCCGGATCATGCGAAAACTCATTGCCTGGTTTCGCAACGCCGACATCGACTGGGTCAACTTCCCGTTCATCGTCGGCTACCACGTCGCACTCGTAATAGCCCTCCCGGTCTACCTGGCATTCCGGACCCCGGGAATCGACCTGCTTCTGGCGACCCTGCTCCTGCTGGTGTTCTCTCTCATGAGCATCACCATGGGCTACCACCGGCTTTTTTCCCATCGCACCTACGAGGCGTCGGGCATCGTCGAGTGGTTCCTGGTCTTCTTCGGAACGGCCGCCATCCAGGGCAGCGTGGTCAAGTGGTCACACGACCACCGTCTGCATCACAAGCACGTGGACCGGGAGGGCGATCCGTACGGGACGCCCAAGGGCTTCTGGCATTCGCACGTGCTCTGGATGTTCGAGAAGGCCGAGCCCATCCGGGAGAACCTCGTGCAGGACCTGCTGAAGAGCCCGGTCCTCCGGTCGCAGCATCGGCGCTACGGCACCTGGGTGGTGGCGGTCAACGTCCTCGTCACGGTGGGGATCGGCCTGGCCGTCGGCGACGTGGCCGGTGCGGTCGTGATCGCGTTCCTGCTGCGGCTCTTCCTCGGACACCACTCCACGTGGTTCATCAACTCGATTGCCCACATCTGGGGATCCCAGCCGTATTCCAAGGAGCACTCGGCGGTGAACAACTTCATCATCGCCCTCCTGACCTACGGCGAAGGGTACCACAACTATCACCACACGTTCGCCGGCGACTACCGCAACGGCATCAAGTGGTACCACTTCGATCCGTCCAAGCACGCCATCTGGCTCCTGTCCAAGATCGGCCTCACGCGAAATCTCAGGCGCGTGAGCGACCTGACCATCCAGCGCCGCCTGGTGGTGGCGGATCGGTCGCTCCTCCTGGAGCACCTCCAGAAGGTCGCCGGCGACAACTTCGCCGAGCTGAAACAGGCGGGGCAGGAACGGATGGACGAGTGGCGCAGGCGGGGGCACGAGAACGCGGAGCACTTGATGGCGCGCGCCCACGAGCAGGCCGAGCGGCTGCGGACCCGTGTGGAGGAGGCCAGCCACGCCTTCAACCGGCGGGTGACCGAGGTGAAGGAAGCCACCGAAGCCTACAAGACCGCCAGGGCGAAGGCGACGCGCTCGGAGATCCGGGCCGCGAGGGCGCGGCTCAAGCGACTCCGCGAGGAGCTCCGGGCGGAGTGGCGGGCGTGGCAGCGGCTCTGCGACGACGTGCTCGATCTGCGGCCGGTGCCCGTCTGAGAGCGGGTCAGCCTCCGCCGGCCACCAGGCCGATCAGAGCCGACGCACCCGTGAAGAGCCCACGCGCCATCAGCACGAGGGCCAGAATCGCGGCGATCGAGCATATCGTCGCCAGGGCGACCTTGTAGAGTTCTTCCGTGTGCATGGGGGAGCAGCGTCTGGGTGACCCCTGAATACGGGATTTCCATGAAGATCGCAAGAACGGATCGGCGCGCGCGCGATGGGAATCACTCCCTGGCGTCGCCATCCTTCGCGGCCTTCGCCTTGGGAGCCGGCCAGGGCGTCCACTCGACGCCCGTCACGTGCTCGTGTATCCAGCGGATCTCCTCGATGTCCCTCATCCGCTGATGACGGGGCTCCCTGAAACCGTGGAGCTCCCGGGGAAACCGGATGTAGCGCACCTCCTTGCCCAGGTCCTTCAGGGCGGTGAAGAACGACATGGACTGCGGCTCGGTATCCGTCGGATCGGCGATTCCGTGCAGGATGAGCGTCGGCGTCGTGACGTCGGGAGCGTGCGTCAGTGCCGAGCGGTAGCGCCACTCGTCGGGGTTTGACCAGGGCGTCCCCCCGATGTACCAGCGCGTCACGTCGTGGTTGAATCCGGGGCCGTACTCGCTGGTCCAGTCCGACACCATGGCACCGACCGATGCGGCCGCGAATCGTCCGGTCTGCGTGATGGTCCATCCTCCGAGTATGCCGCCGTAGCTCCAGCCACGCACGGCCATCCGCGTGGAATCCGCCAGGCCATCGGCCGCGAGCCGGTCTACCCCGGTCATGAGATCCTGGAAGTCCCCTCCGCCGATATCGTTCATGTTGCCGCGCAGGAGTGCGTCGTCGTAGCCGCTCGACCCGCGCACGTTGGGCATGAGCTGCAGGTACCCCAGGCCCGCCCAGACGTGGGCGCTGTAACTGAACCGGTTCGTGAAGACCCCGGCGGGGCCCCCGTGGATGTGCAGAAGCAGCGGCATGGCGCCGCCGGCCCGCGGGGGCGTCAGCAGCATGCCCTCGACTTCCAGGCCGTCCGTCGACGTCCAGCGGATCGTCTCCGCCGTGGCGAGAACCAGCGAATCCCGGACCATGGGATTCAGGTCCGTCAGCCGCCTCGGGGCGAGGCTGACGGTCGACGAGGTGAACAGGTCGGGCGGTTCCGTGACGGACGAGAACTCGTACACCATCCGGGTCCGGTCCCTGGAGAAATCGCGCACGGACAAGGTACCGACCACGTCGGTGAGGGCGGTGACCTCTCCGGAATCGAGCACCAGCCGATAGAGGTTGCTGTTCGTTCGAAGGAGTCCGTTGAAGAGGATGGATCCTCCGTCCGGCGTGAACGCGTAGGTCCCGACGTTGCCCGTGAACCCGCCGGACACCATGCCGATCTCACCCGACTCCGTATCCAGGATCCAGATCTTCTCGTTGCGCAGGTCCCAATCGGCCGTATCGGGCGCGGTGAACGCCAGGTGCCGGGAATCCGGGGCCCACTCGAGCGAGCCCTCGGGTGCCCCGTTTCTCGTCAGCCGTACCAGCGAGGAGTCCGCGAAGGTGAACCCGAAGATCTCCGATTTCCAGCCGTCGTTCCGCCTGTTCTCGCGCCGCACCGTGAAGGCCAGGCTCCGACCGTCCGGAGCCACGGCCGGCGATCCGATCCGGAGAGAATCCCGGGTGAGACGCGCGATCTTCCCCTCGGGTACGTTCGCCCTGTACAGGCTCTGCCACCGGGCGGCCGTCTGGCCGTTGGGCCCCTCGTCGACGAAGATGCCGTCGTCGCCGTTCTCGTACTCCTTCTGCTCGTCCCTGGGCCTTGCCCAGTCCGCTACGAACACGAGCGCATCCGAATCCGGAAGCCATGCATACGAGCCCACGGACTCGTCGTGCCTGGTCAGCTGCCGGGCCTCTCCGCCCGTGGTTCGCATCAGGAACAGCTGCGACTTCTTGTCCACGGTTCGTTTGAACACGAGCAGGCGTCCGTCCGGCGAGAACTTCGGGTCCGAACCCCCCTCCTTTCCCAGGTACGCGTACGCTTCCCCGGAATCGGCCGGTATCCAGAAATAGGTGGTCTCGCGCTTGTTCTCGTCCCAGTCGAGGTCCGACACCCCGTACAGGACTCCGGTCCCGTCGGGCGTCATGAGTCCCGACGACAGGCCGTGCAGGCGCAGTCCGTCGTCCGTGGTCATGGGGCGCTTCTGCGCGACGGCCGCAACGGGAATCAGTGCGACGAGGACCAGGAGAAAGAGGCGCTTCATGGGTCCGGATCGAATGGTGGCGCCCGGAATGTAGCCCTCCTCTCCGGCACCGCCTACCGGGAATCCGGGCATGGGCGATCCGGGAATCCCCGTCGCCGGCCGCTCGGGTCGCTCCGACCCCACACGGCGTCAGCCATCGTACTCGACGAGCGTCACGTCGAGCCCTTCGAGCTCCTCCTCCAGGATGGGCCCCACGTCGTCCCACTCCAGCCCGCCGATGCCGCAGCCGATCCGCGGGATGCCGATGCGGACTTCCTCGTGGCCGTAGAGCGCGCGCACCTTCCAGAAGGCCGACTTGATGAGCCCCGGCTCGGCGGCAGGCCCTCCCATGACCTGGGTGTAGGCGTTGACCACGGTCCCGTCCTCGACGCCGACCGGCAGGATCGTGCCTGCCTTCAGACGGCCCGGACGCTGCAGGTCATACTCGCGGTCGGCTTCCTCGACCTCGGGGTAGGCCGCGGCCACCTGGGCGGCGAGCCCCCCTCCCATGGACGCCATGCAGTTGCATCCGTGGACAATCACGTCGAAGGTGCCTGCGTGCAGGAGCGCCAGTAGATCACCGTGAACCGTTTTCATGGCTTTTCCGGTTCGTTCCCTACAAGTACGTCCCGGAAGCGGCGTTCCGCAAGTCCCTAGAGCGGAATCACGAATTCGTGCCTGCGGACGGAATGCCGGTTGCGCAGGTAGGCGGGCTTCCCGATCACCGTGACCACGGCAAGGGCGAGGATAGGCGAGATGAGGAGCGCCAGCAGCAGGTAGCCCAGGAACGATCGGCCGTTCCGGGCCGCGACGAAGGCCGGGACGGGAGCCAGCACGATCCAGAGAATCCCGGCCACGGGGACCACGCCCAGCGGCGTACCGTCGGCCAGGAAAAGGAGAAAGGCGATCACCAGGAGCCCCGTGAAGATCATCAGGGCAACAAGCAGCACGTTTCGCATGCGGGGTTTCGGGGCGCCACGTCGTCCTGCATGGGACGAGCGGCCGCGTTTTGAAGCAGTGCCCATGATCTGCTCCGACGTGGTGGGGGCAGAAAGGGAAACGAAGCGTCGGCGGGAGGCGCGACAGGCATTGTGCGTTTCCGCGGGTCCATTCCGTCGACCGGACCGTGGCATCATCCCACCTTTCCGGTCGTGCCCCCGGAAGGACTCTCCGATAGTTCATGTGGCTTCCGGGATCGGGCGGCTACATTTCCCGAACGCCACGACTCGAGGAAATCCATGCGCCGCATCCTGATCGTCATTGGCATCGCGCTCGCAGGGCTTCTCACGGCCTCCGGCTGCCGGCCATCCTTCCAGGGCTACACGACCGACGGTGACCGGATCGTGGATCGGGCCACGGGCGAGCCCGTCCACCTGGTCGGCTTCGGGCTCGGAGCCTGGCTGCTCCCGGAGGGCTACATGTGGGGGATCCGCACCCTGAACAGGCCCCGGCACTTCGAGGAGGCCATCGAGGACCTCGTCGGGCCGGACGACGCCGCGGTGTTCTGGCGCCGATACCACGACAACTACGTGACCGAAGACGACTTCCGGGCGATGGCGGCCATGGGAGTGAACTCCATCCGCCCTGCCCTTCTCGCCTCGGAACTGATGCCCCGTGACCAGCCCGGGGGCGAACCCTACGAGTACTCGGACGAGGGCTTCCGCTTCCTGGATTCGGTCGTGACGTGGGGGACGAAGTACCGGATGGGCATCATCTGGGACATGCACGGTGCGCCCGGCGCCCAGAATGCCGAGAACATCTCCGACTCGGACGGAGAGGCGCGGCTGTGGACCGAGCCGGACGTCTACTGGCCGCGCCTCAACGCCCTGTGGCGTCGGATCGCCGAGCGCTACGCCGGCAACCCGTACATCATCGGGTACGACCTCTTGAACGAGCCGCTGCTCCGCCGTTACGACGGGATCGACGAAGCGGACCTGCGAACCCTGTACGTCGAGCTGACGGCGACCATCCGGGAGGTGGATCCGAACGGGATCATCTTCGTCGAGGGCGACGACTGGGCCCAGAACTTCAGCATGCTCGAGCCGATCGACTGGGATCCACACATCGTGCTCGCCTTCCATTCCTATCCGCCCACATCCTCAGCCCGCGGGCTCGCCCGCTGGGACAGCCTGCGCACCCGGTACGATATCCCGCTCTGGCACGGAGAGACGGGAGAGGTCGGCGCCCCCTATGATCGCAACCGCGCGTCGACGACGTTCCTTCGGTCGGCGAACGTGGGGTGGAGCTGGTGGACCCACAAGAAGCTCGCGAGCCAGACCCAGCCCTGGTTCTGCCCCCGAACCGAGGGCTTCCTGCGCATCCTGGACTACTGGCAGGGACGCGGCGAGCGCCCGACGGCGGAAGAGGCCCGCTCGTGGCTCTTCGACCAGGCCGAGAAGGTGAACACCCGGTACTGCGACTACCTGCCGGACATGGTGGCCTCGCTGGACGGGCTCGATCCCGACGCCTGGCCCTCCATCCGCGAGCACGAGGCGCCGGCTATCTACCTGCAGCCGGTTGGCGCGAAGGTCGAGACGGGAGACGTGGCCGTGCTCGGCGTGAGGGCGACCGGCTTCCCGCTGGACTACACGTGGCTCCACGACGGGAAGGTGGTCGAAACCGCGCGCGGGCCGAGCGTGGCCATCGTGCCTGAATCCGACTCCGCCGCGGGTGCCTGGCAGGTCGTCGTGTCGAACGCGTTGGGAGCGGACACCAGCCGCGCCGTCACGGTCGAAGTCCTGCCATTCGCGGGAGCGGTAGTGCCGCACGCAGCGGAGTTCGGCGCCTTCTCGCCCCTCGAGCGACTGGTCACCGGAGAGGCCATGCCGGATGCCGACGACCTGTCGGCCCGACTCGCCCTCCGCTGGGACGACGAGGGACTGCACGGCCGCGTCGAGGTGACGGATGCCGTCCTCAGGAATCGCGACGGTCGCCCGTACCACAACGACGGAGTGGAGATCTACCTGGACCCGGACAACTCGAAGGACCTCGACTACGAGGCGGGCGACATCCAGATCCGGATCGTCCGCGAGGGCTCGGTCACGTCGGAGCGGGGAACTCTGCCCGACGGATTCGTGGCGACGCAGCGGGAGGTGGCCGGCGGATACGTGGTGGACTTCAGCGTGCCGCTCGGCTCGGCAGGTGAACCAGGGGCCTTCGTCGGATTCGATCTCCACGTCGTCGACAACGACGACGACCGGCGCGAGCACAAGATCGGGTGGGCATCGAGGGACGACGATTCCTACCGGTCGCCCGCGGCGTTCGGGACGGTGCGGTTGGACGACTGACCGGCGATCTGGCCCATCAGCCCCATCGAGTCCCCCATTCCGTATTCCCGAACGACCAATCCGTCCTCGATCGCGTAGACCGTGAATCCGTGGGTGCGCACGCGCCTGCCCGTGGGAGGCACGCCGAACAGCGGACCGTCGTGGGTCCCCTCAAGGGTCCAGTGGCAGGCCACCATGTTGCCCTCAGCGAGGACCTGGTCGGCCTCGATGGACGCGTCCGGCAGACCCGTGTGCAGATCTCGGAGGAAGGCCTTGAATGCCTCTCGTCCCCTGATCGGCTCGGGGGGGATGGGGTACGAGACGACGATGTCTGGCGCGGCGAGCTCATCGACCAGGTCGATTCCCGCCGGGGTCCACACGTCGGCGAAGCGGAGGGCGATGGCCCTGTTTTCTTCAATGCTCATGGGAAAGATCCGATGGCTCGAACCACGATAGCCCTCGCCCCGCGAGAAAGCCTGTAGGGGCGAATCGGCAATATCCGTGGGACGGCCCTTCGCGTCTCTCTGCAGGACCTGCGCTGACCCGTGTCACGGCGGCCTGGAGGCGGAAGGCGAGCGCCTATCTCATCAGGCTCTCGATGTCGGCCCGCTCCCACGGAAGCGCTCCGGAGAGGATCTCGACGCCCGGGCCCGTGACGACGACGGTGTCCTCGATACGGGCCGCCAGGCCACGATAGGCCTGGTTGACGCTCGTGTCGGAGCCGTCCAGGTAGACATGGGGCTCGAAGGCCATCACGACGCCCTCCCTCAGAATCCGGCTGCCGGGCGCATCGTCCGGAAACGGATCGTGTACGTCCAGACCGACGCTGTGACCCAGCCCCGCGACGAAATACTGCCGGTACCGGCGGGACGAAATGATGTCCTCGCGGTTGCCCGTGATGATGCCCTGCTCCAGCAAGCCGTCGATCACCGTTTCCACCGCCAGCGCGTACAGGTCGAAGTAGTTGACGCCCGGCGCGGTGGCCTCCAGAACCGCCCTGTGCGCATCCAGGACGATGTCGTACACCACCGCCTGCTCCGGGGAGAAGGTGCCGTCCACCGGCAGCGTGCGGGTCACGTCCGAGGCGTAGTAACCGTACTCCGCCCCAAAATCGATCATGACGAGGTCTCCCGCCTGCATCTGGCGCGCGTTGGCGTCATAGTGCAGCACGTTGATGTTCGGACCCGAGGCCACGATCGTCGGAAAGGCCGGACCGGGGCTCCCGTTGACGCGCAACACGTAGTCGAAGAATGCTTCGACCTCGTATTCGTACATGCCGGGTTCGATCTCCTCCATCGCCGTCTCGAAGGCCTGCACGGAGACATCGACCGCCCTCCGGATCGCACTGATTTCGATGGGGGCCTTGATCACCCGCATCCCGTCGACGAAGCCGGCAACGCTGCGTACCGGTATCGATCCGTCCGCGACGGAATTGAATCGGGACTCGATCGATCCGTTCTCGTCCAGGTTGCCGTAGATCGCCCCGGGGGTGCCGGAGACGAGCATGTCGCCAAGCCTCGTCTCGAACTCGTCGATGTCGTACGCCTCGTCGGCGCCGAAAACGGACCTGGCGCCGTCGATGCCGACGGTGGGTCCCAGCCACTTCACCTCCCCTGCGGAACGCTCCTCGACGAAGAGAACCAGCTCCGCCGATCCCGGACCGGCCGGGCCGCTGCGGATGACCGCGACCGAGTTCGGCTCGTCGTAGCCCGTCAGGTAGAAGAACGTGGACGACGGGCGGAAGTCGTACGCGACGTCGTCGTTCCTGACGTACGTGTCATTCGTAGCGACCACGACGAGGGAGTTGGGCGGCAGCGCACCGACCAGGTCCAGTCGGCGCTGCTGACAGGTCGCCAGGTCGAACTCCGTCTGGTACGGACCGAGCTTGTCCGGGAATCCCGAATCGCCGGAAGACACGATCTCCTCCGTGCATCCGACCAGGGATGACACCAGGAATCCGACCATCAACAAAGATGAGAGCCTCATGGAGCCTGATTTGCGGCCTGCAAGTCGACCGCCGCCACACGTGTGATCTAGCGCCCCGAGGGGGGAATATCTGTGGGGGAATCCCTGAATCGGATCGACTGGCGCGTGGTGGATTGGAATGCGCCGCACACTACACGCGGGCGGGTCAGAGCCCGATGAACGGTGGGGAATCCGCCCGCAACAATCTCCGCAACGCGCCTATTGTCTTCCACTGGCAGGCCCCGGTAGATACCGGGCACGGGTTCACCGGGATTCGCCACCGAAGGGTCCTCGGGGTCTGACCGGTGGGGATTTGTGGCAGTCGGCACCTTCTCCCTGTCCACGGACTCGGACTGACCAGGACGGGGATCGGCATCTGAATCACCATTCCGGACTACACCATGAGAATGCGAACCACCTTCGTCGTCGTCGCCGCAATCATGATGCTTCCCTCCTGCGCGCCGCAGGTCGACCTGGAGGCCGAGGA
>JAHEEH010000231.1 GCA_024640835.1 Bacteroidota bacterium | reverse complement strand
CGGTCGCGACCCACTGCACGCCGACGCCAGGAGAGCGGCGCCGAGCGCCAGGCTAGAGCGAGACACGTACATCCGGCCCCTCCTGTCCAAGACGGTTCACGGCCGATACGACCACCTCCCGCGCCCCATCGGAACCGAGATCCACGGCGCGCTTCCACGACGGCACGAGGTCGACCGTCCACGTCTCGCCGCGAAGCACCCGCACGTGCCAGACGAAGGGGGCCGAGCCCTGCCCGGGCTTAAGGTGCAGTACATGCCGGTCGCCGAGAGCGGAAACCGTGGCCGTCGGCGCTCCCGGTGGAGCCCCTCCGAGCCAGTCCGTCTCCGGGACGAGCGCCGGATCACGGTACAGTTCGAGGGCGAAGAGCGAATCCGCTCCGGGTCCGGGTTCCAGGGCCCGCATGCTGAAATGGACGTTACCCGTAGCGCCCGCCCGATCACGCGTGATCCGAACCTGGCGGACGATCTCTTCCGCATCCCAGTGCGCGTTGCCCTCGAGCACCACGCGGCTCGTGAAATTCCCGGGCCACAGGTGCCGTCCTGCCACGTTTTCGCCAGCCCACCAGTCCAGAAGCGGCGCGTACGGTTGCCCTGGCGAGTCCACCGGCCAGTAGAGCTGCGGCGTGAAGTAGTCCAGCCATCCTTCGCGAAGCCAGCGCCGCGCGTCGGCGTAGATCTCTTCGTACTGGTCGAATCCGACCACCCCCTCCGGATACCCCGGGCGCCAGATCCCGAACGGGCTGATGCCCACCTTGACCCACGGTTTCGCCCCCTTGACGAGGTCGTACAGCCTCTCGACGAAGGCGTCGACGTTGGATCGGCGCCAGTCCGCGAGGGAGAGCGTCATACCCGCTTCCTGGGCCCGTCTGCGGCTCGTCGAGTCCGGAAACGGGACGCGGCGACGCGCGGAATCGCTTACGGGATACGGGTAGAAATAGTCATCCAGGTGCACACCGTCCACGTCATAGCGACGAACGACGTCCTCGATCACCGCGAGCGACCAGGCACTCGCGTCGGGAACACCCGGATCGATCCACACCTGCTCTCCGTAGTGCAGAACCCAGTCGGGGTGACGGATGCTCACGTGGCTCGAGTCAACCTCGCCCTTCATGGTCGGATGGCCTGCCCGGAACGGATTGAACCAGGCGTGCAGTTCCAGCCCGCGCCTGTGTGCCTCCTCGACCGCAAACGCGAGCGGATCCCAACCCGGACTCTTCCCCTGCTCGCCGCTCACGTACCACGACGCCGGTTCCAGGTCGGACTCGTAGACCGCGTCGGCTATCGGGCGGACTTGGAAGATGATCGCGTTCATCCGGAGCGCGGACGCCTGGTCCAGGATCGCGAGGAGCTGGTCGCGCTGCTCGGCCGCGGGCAGTCCCGGCTCGGACGGCCAATCGATGTTGTCCACCGTGGCGACCCAGATGCCGCGGAACTCCCGCATGGCGCCGGGCACCGGAAGGCCGGACCCAGGTGGCGGCGGTCCAGGCGGCGCAGGAACGGGGGTGGGAACGGCTGTGGGGGCGGGTACAGGCGGAGCGGAGGCCGTTCGGGTGCTCGAGCACCCCGCGAGAACGAATAGCGCTGGCACGGCGAGACCGGCCAGCCGGCGCACCGGCGGAGAGAACATCATGAAGCGTGTGATCACGTGGGAAGGCCAATGTACCGGCACCGCCCCTGCGACGCTACACGGCCGCCCAGGCGTCCTGTCCCGGCACCCACCCCGCGCGGACCATGCGCGGGGTCGTGTAGGCCCAGGCGCCGTACCCTCCCCGGCCCAGAACGATCATTCCACCGGCCGCATGCTCTCCTGCCGAGTTCGTGATCCGGGCGGCCATGCGCGACAGTTCCTCACGTGCCGCCACCTCGGGGTCCATTCCGCGCTCCACGCTGCATACCACCCGTCCCGCCAGGTTCGACGACGCGATCGCCTCCCCCCACCCGGTCGTGCTCGCAGCAGCCCTGCGATCGGCATAGAATCCACACCCGGGCAGCGGCGTGTCCCCCACACGCCCTGGCGGGCGGTACGGGGTCCCGCCCGTGGAGGTGGCAGCCGCAAGACGACCCTCGCGGTCCCGGGCCACGCAGCCGACCGTTCCCGACGGCATCCGGGCGCCGCCCGGCAGAAAGGCTACGCTCGGATGAAAGGCTTCCTCCGCCTTCAGGTGATCGAAGCGCAGGCGCTCCCGCGCGTGGATGAGCGAGCACGGGTCCACGGGCAGGATGCCCTCGGCGGCCGCGAATCGTTCCGCCGATTCTCCGACCAGAATCCGAACCATGCCGGCCCCATCGTCGAGAAGCCGGCGGGCGACCCATATCGGGTTGCCGATACGATGCACCGCCGCCACGCTTCCGAATTCGAGCGATTCGCCGTCCATGACCCCGGCATCGAGCTCCACCGTCCCCTTCCTGGTGAGCACGGCCCCGCATCCGGCATCGAACACGCCCGAGCTTTCCATGGCCGCGACCACGGACGTCACGACGTCGACGGCCGGAGTGCCGGTCTCCAACTCGATGCGCCCGGCGAGCACCGCCTGAAGAATCGCATCCCGCTGCTCGTCCAGGAAAGCCTCGGGAATATCCCAGGCTCCTCCGTGAGCTAGCAGGCACGGGCCCTCGGCCGGTACCGGAATCCTCTCGGAGCACAGCGCGCCGTGCGGCTCGAGCGATGACATGGGCGATTGCGGACGGACCGTGGATCAACACCAATCCACGGCCGATCTTAATATAGGCTCGACACGGCGGAAGGATCCGCTCACGCACCCCACCGGACGACCAGAAGCCCCGAATGTACCGGAATCGCTTTCCGACCGTAGCAGCCGCGTGCTTCCTGTCGGTGATCGTGTCCGCGCAGCCGGCCCTCTCGCAGCGGGCACCCGACCCGCTCCGCTTCATCCCTCTCCCCGTCCAGGATGTCACGGGGCTGGCCTCCGGCCTGTCCTACCGCGAACTGCTCGGGGTCGCCGGCGCGGGTCTCGTGGTGTTCGGTGTTTCGCACTTCGACCGGCGCATCGACAACTCGCTGAATTCCCTCGACGGCGGCGGCGTTCTCCGCGTCGCCGAGGAGTTCGGCAATCCGCGCGTGGTGCTGCCCGTGTCCATCGTGATCTTCACCGGAGCCCTCCTCTCGGGCGACACCCGGTTCCAGGACGCCGCATTCACCTCGCTCGAAGCCCTGGTCTTCGCCGATGCGGCTGCCGGCCTGCTCAAACTGGCGTTCGGTCGGGCCCGCCCCACGGCGGAGCGGGGTCCCCGATCGATCGAGCCGTTCTCGGGGCACGTATCCTTCCCGTCCGGCCACGCGACCACGGCGTTTGCGGCCCTGTCTCCGTGGTTCCTGTACTATCCCGGGCCCCTTACGGCAGGTCTCCTGGTCGTTGCCGGCGCCACCGCGTTTTCGCGCATGGCGAGCGACCAGCACTGGTTCTCCGACGTGCTGGCAGGGTCGGCCATCGGCTTCACGACCGCGTACGTGCTCTCCCGGCGCCACGCCCGAATCGGTTCGGCACGGGTGACGCCTGTCATCTCGGCCAACGCGGTCCGGATCGACGTGAGGTTCTGACACCGGCCGGCTTCGCGCGAGAACCGTCCGAGGCTCCACCTATCGGTCGGCAGCCCGTTCGATCCGATCCATGAGGGCGAGGCCTACACCGGTCCTGTCGACTCGCTGGCAGACGATCGTATCCAGATCCAGCGCATCGCAACGGCGGAAGAAGTCATACAGCTCGTGGGCATACGCGGCCGCATCCCGAACCACGCGCGTGATGCCAAAGCCCTCACCGGGAGCACGGATCCCGATGTACCCGGCGGTGGAGACAGGAAGCACGTCGCCCGGTGAGTCGACGAGGACGATGCGCGCACGGGGGGCGTAGTGAGGATGACGGGTCCCCGGGCTGCGGCCCGCGTGGCCGTGACCCGCCGTGGCCACCTCCACGTCGCCGATCGCCGCGCGCAACGCCTCCACGGTCACGCTTCCCGTTCGGAGGACGACCGGCGGCGTGACGGTGCAGTCGACGACCGTGGACTCGAGCCCGACCCTCGCCCTGGGGCCGCGCAGGAGGCAGTCGATCCGGTCGTCCAGATCGCGCAGGACCGCATCCCACGTGGTCGGACTCGGTCGTCCAGAGCGATTGGCGGACGGGGCGGCGACCGGCACTCCGCAGGCGTCCAGGAACGTCTGCGCGGTCTCGTGGGCGGGAATGCGAACGCCCACCGTATCCAGCCCGGCCGAGACGAGCGGCGACAGCGTCGGCGACCGCGGAAGAACGACGGTCACGGGTCCGGGCGAGAAGGTCCGCAGGATGAGCCTCGCCACATCCGGCACTTCGGAGGCGACCTGGTCCAGCCGGGCGACGTTCGGGACGTGCACGATCAGGGGGTTGTCGGCCGGCCGCCCCTTGGC
>JAHEEH010000230.1 GCA_024640835.1 Bacteroidota bacterium | reverse complement strand
GACGGCCCTTCCCGAGGCGTCCCTTCCGTCCCATTCCACGATTCCGGGGACCGAAAGGCGCCACTGCGCGATCTCGCGACCGAGCAGGTCGAGGATGTCGATCTCGGCCGCCGACCCGACACGCATGCTGAGCAGGTCGCGAAAGGGATTGGGCCAGACATCCACACGCCATTCCGCCGGCTCGACCCGGTCCCGATCCGTCCCGCCGGCGTTGCTCGCACCCGGCGTGGCCACCGCCATGGCCTGCCAGGAACCGGAGCCGTCCGAAGTTCTCCCGAACGCCACGTCGAGCGCCTGCGTCCCGAAAGAGACCTGGTCCAGCACGGCCAGGTCGGAATCCACCAGGGCCACGTATTCGCCGGCGGCGCTCAGGCGAAAGGGCCCGTGGAGAGGCCCCTGCTCCGGCGTGCCGTCCAGCCAGAGGAGCTGGAAGCCACCTGCCGGAACGATGACGTCCGGGAGCGCCCAGCGGTCCGGGCTGCTCGCGTCGTCGGTCAGGTAGAGGCCGCCGAGCGATACCGCGGTCTCGCCCGCGTTGTAGACCTCGGCCCAGTCGTCCGCCTCACCGAACTCGTCCAGGGTCGTGGTCCCGTTGAGCGCCATGAACTCGTTCAGGAAGACGTACGGGCGCTGGCTGTTCACGCCGACGGTGACGAGCGGACCGGTGCGCACGGCACCTTCGACGTCCTGTGCCCGAACCCGGAGATCCAGGTACCCGGTCGCTCCGACGGGCGGGACCGTCGCCCGCCAGAAGTCGAAGCCGAGCTCCGGAGCCGGCTCCGCCGCAACGACCTGGCGGGTGGGGCCGGCCGGCCAGTACTCGACCTCGACCATCGGAATCCCTTCGTCCTCCACCCGGACGGTCACCTCGATCGGGTCCACGGGACGTGCGGGAGCAGGCGTCACACGCAGGTCCGAAATGACCGGAGCGATATTGCCGGCATCCAGCTGCGCGAGCGCCTCGCGATGCCGCGCGTCGATGTACGGGAGCAATCCATGGCGCACGTGACCCGCTCCCCCCACCAGTCCGAGCGCGACCAGGTACGAGTCGTAGTAGTCGTCGACGGTGAACCCGTAGTCCAGAGCCCTGTACGTATCCTCTTCGGCGGCAGCGCCCGTCAGGTCGCGGAGCGCGAGCGCCCTGGCCTTCAGCGGCTCGGGATCGAAGCCGTCCGAGAGCAGACGCTTCAGGTACATCGTATACCGCTCGCGGAACGCGGGGACCTCGAGCACACGCCTGGTCAGTGGGCGGGCTTCGGTCGGGTGCCCCCACTGGTACACGTCCCGGTCCGACCAGTCGATGCTGAACCAGTCGATCCCGAACGTATTGTCGTAGTCGTAGGGAATGACGTGATAGCGGTCGTCCGACGGATCGTGGTACAGGTAGAAGTTGTTCTTCAGGAACCAGTACGAGTCCCAGGACCCCGTGGCGACCGTCACGGCGAGGTATCGAAGGAAGCCGTTCACGTCCAGGTCCCTTTCGAGCGCGGCGGCCGATCCGAAGTTGACCGTCGACACGAAGTCCGAAAGGTCCGCGTATGCCGCCGCCTCGTCGGCACCGAGCTGGACCGCACACGCTCCCTGGTTCACGGTCGTCAGGTCGGCCCCGTAGACGCACTTGATGAGAAACCCGTCATCGTTCCCGAAGCGCCTCTTCAGGAACTGCTCGTCGATATGCTCCACGTTCATGTAGAGCCCGAAGTAGTCCCCGTTGATGTACAGACGGACGTGCGAGGACCGCGAGGCGGGGACGTCGACCGTCCCGAAGAGGTCCCAGCTCAGCTTCGAGCGCATGATCGACGGGTCGTTGTGCTCCCCGTTCAGGTTCAGCTTCTCGAGCCCCCGGAAATCGCCGCCCGGAATGAACGTGTTGAAGGATACGCGGAACGACTTCTTCTGCGAGTCCCGCGACGTGTTGCCCCGCAGACGAAAACCGACGCTGTCGAACGAGGCTGTCACGTGCGGTGAATCGAACTCGAACGATGCCAGGTACTCCACGTCGCTGAGCGGGTCTCCGAAGAGGATCGTCGCCAGGTGGTCCGGATCGATGGTGATCCGCACCGTAGGGAGCACGTCGTCGGCGAACACCTCGTCGGAGGCGTCACCGAAGGACTGGGCCGCCGCTGCGAGAGGCCCGGCCACGATGATCACGAACAGTGCCAGGAGACGTCTCATCACACCTCGGGTTCTCCACGAGGAACGCCGACGGACGTATGGAGGTCCGGAATGCGCCCTTCGGCCGGGGCGCATGGTCGCCGGAGACAAATCCTCATCGCCGATCGGGAAGTTGTCGTGCGAAACACCGTACTTCCGGCAGACCGCACGTTGGGAGACCGCGCATGGAAAGCAGCATCGTCCGGGACGTACAGGTTCTCAGCACCGGCGTGCTGGGGGCGTTCGCGCTCCTGCATCTCATCCTCTACCTGCAGCAGAGGTCCGCCCGGTCGAACCTCGTCTTCAGCCTGGTCCTGGTCTTCGCCGCCCTGTCCACGTACCTGGATTTCGAGGCCGGGCGTGCCCTGGGCATGGAACACACCCTGCTTCGATTCCAGCGGGTCACTTCGATGATCTGGGGCGTCCTGCTGTACCTGCTGGTCCTCGTGTTCTTCGGCCGCAGAGTCGGCACGGAGGGCCGGATTCTGTTTGGAATGGCGGCACTGATCGGCATCCTGGTCTTCCTCGATCCGGTGCGTCTTCTCCCGCTCGGGCACGTCGGCTCGGGAGTGATCGTGATCCTCATCGTCCGCCACACGGCAGCGGCAATTCGGCAAGGGTTGCCGAACGCGAAGACCATCGCGGTGGGGCTCGGCTTCCTGTTCCTGTCCATGCTGTATGACCTGTCCCTGGACATGCTCTTCCCGGACGTCGATCTCACCATTTCGAACGGGTATCCGTTCGGCATCATGGCGTTTCTCGTGGCGACGTCCTGGGCACTCGGACGAGACACGGAGGCCGTGCACCGGCGCCTCGCGGAGGAGGCCAAGGCGAGAGAGCTGAGCGAGACGGAGCTGCGGCACCGGCAGGCGGATATCGAAGATGCGCGGCGCCTGCAGCAGTCGTTCCTCCCCGACTGCCCACCGGGAAACCGGACCATGGACGTCTGTTTCCGGCAGAAGATGGCCATGGAGGTCGGTGGGGACTACTACGACTATCACGAACTCGACGGAAACGCGCTCCTGCTCGCGGTGGGAGATGCTACGGGCCACGGCATGCGCGGAGGGCTGATGGTCGCCGCGGTGAAGACGCTCTTTCAGACCGCGGACACCACCGCGCCTCCGGACGAGATCCTGCGTCAGGCCTCCGACGTCATCAAGCAGATGAAGCTGCAGTCGATGTTCATGGGACTCACCGTGGTCCGCATCGAGTCGGGGGGCGCGCAGATCGCGGCGGCAGGCATGCCCCCGGTCCTCGTGCGGCGATCTGCAACGGGCCTGGTGGAGCGGATCGTTCAGAAGACCATGCCCCTGGGCGCCTTCCGCGACTTTCCTTACGAGCGCGCGTCGATCGACCTCGACGCCAACGACGTCATTCTCGTCCTCAGCGATGGACTCGTCGAGTGCTTCAACCCGGAGCGGGACCAGTTGGGACTCGATCGCATCGCGGAGACCCTCGCAACCTCCGATGCATCGACCGCCGATGCGCTGGTCCACGCCATTCTCGAGCGTGCGGATGCCTGGCGTCGCGGGGCGCGATACGAAGACGACGTTACCCTGGCCGCCGTCCGTATGGTCTGACCCCGCGGGGAGGTCAGTCGATCCGTACGACCTTGGTCGTCGCCACGGGACGTCCGTCCACCAGAAGGCGGATGAAGCGCAGCCCTGGCGCACCGGATTCCTCCACGAGCGGAACCAGGTTCGGGCCCGGCTCCAGCCTGCCGAGCGTCATCCTGCTCACGCGTCGTCCCAGCGCATCGAACACCTCCAGCACGGCATCCCCCGTGGGCGGTCCTTCGGCCACGATCGTCGCGGTGCCGACGAAGGGATTCGGGTATGCCGCCACGCTCGGCACTCCGTAGGGAAGCTCGGGCGGAGGCTCGTTCGCTATCGCGGTACTGTTGCGCTCGCCCGGGGTGCCGCCGCGCACGAAGGAGGCCTGCCAGGCTCCGGGGAGGTTGTTGTCCATGGCCGCATCGATGAGCTCGAGCGTCGGGCCCGTTCCATCGGCTGCGACCGGCCACGGATCCGAATCCGTGAAGGCCACCGAATCGACCATCGCGCCGACCGAATCCCGCAGATAGACCGTCTCTCCGGCCGCGGAGAGTCCGAAGGTCCACTCCCCGAGGCACGGCACGGGGCCGTATGCCGCTCCAAAACCGACGTGATTCTGGCAGAGCACGACGAAGCCACCGGGAGCGATGGATGCGCCGGGAGGCAGGGTGAAGACATTCGCCGGATCCCCGTCGCTCAGCGT
>JAHEEH010000229.1:2998-4431 GCA_024640835.1 Bacteroidota bacterium | reverse complement strand
CGTCGCCCTGGTAGCTGATCACGATCGACTCCGGGTTGGCCAGCTTGTGCCCGATGGCCACGGCCGGAGCACGGCCGTGTGCGGCCTGCGTGTTGCCGACGTCCAGGTAGTAGTAGAGGAAGACGGAGCAGCCGACGGGCGAAACCGCGATGGTGCGCTCCTGGATGCCAAGATTCTCGATGGCTTCCGCCACGAATTTGTGCGCGAGGCCGTGTCCGCACCCCGCACAGTAGTGCGTGGCGTGTGCCTTGAGACCTGCCGCACCGTCGTGCCGCTCGAACTGCTTATAGAACACCGTGTCCATCCAGAACCTCTTCCACGCTTAGAACCGTTTCCATGATTTCGTGCTGCGAGGGCAGCACGCCACCCATGCGCCTCACCCGGACGACCTGCGGCATGGTCAACCCCGCGTGACTCATGGCGAGCCGCACTTCGTCCTCCAGTTGGCCGCTCCCGGCTTCGACCACGACGAATCCGCGGATGCCGTCCAACAACTCCCGGAGACGGTCGATGGGGAACGGCCACAGCGTGATCGGCCGGAACAGCCCGGCCTTCACGCCCCGGTCGCGGAGCGCCTTGACCGCGCCTTTCGCCATGCGGGCCGGCGTATTCGCGGCGATGACGATCCACTCCGCCCCCTCGCACAGGAACGTGTCCGCCCGCTGCTCCTCCTCCGACATCCGGTCGTACTTGGCCAGCAGGTGCTCGTTGTGCCGCTCGAGGTCCGGCTCCGAAAGCCGGATGGAATTGATGAGGTTGCCGCGATGCATCGCATCGCCGTGCACGGCCCACTCCGGAACGCCCGGACGGACCATGTGCCCGGGAAGCCGGACCTGGCCCGTGATCTGCCCCAGGTACCCGTCACCGGCCACGATGACCGGATTGCGGTACTTGAAGGCGAGATCGAATGCGAGCATCGTCAGGTCGAGCATCTCCTGCGGCGTGGACGGAGCGAGCGAGATGGCGTGGGTGTTTCCATGCCCGAGTCCGCGGCACACCAGCTTGATGTCGGCCTGCTCCGGCGCGATGTTGCCCAGGCCGGGCCCACCCCGCATGATGTTGACGAACACGCCGGGCACCTCCGCCCCGATCATGTACGAGATGCCCTCGAGCATCAGGCTGAAACCGGGGGACGAGGTGAACGTCATGGTCCGCAGTCCGGCGCCGCCCGTCCCGTAGATCATGTTGACGGCCGCCACCTCGCTTACCGCCTGCACGAACTGGCCTCCGAGCCTTGGCAGGAGCTTGGCCAGCAGCTCGGCCCCTTCGGTCGACGGGGTGATCGGGTACCCGAAGAAGTGCCTGCACCCGGCCAGAAGCGCCCCGACGGCCGAAGCGTGCGTGCCCTTCAGCACCATGGTTTCCATGCTCGGCAGCGGAATCCGCTCGTCCGGCACGGAAACGGGTTTGGGAGCGCTGGAGGCTTTCGGTCC
>JAHEEH010000229.1:0-2988 GCA_024640835.1 Bacteroidota bacterium | reverse complement strand
ATTCACGTTCGATGGGTCGAACGCGGGATCGGGCATCGGCATCAGACCGAAGGGCTCGGGGCACGCCTCGAAACAGAGTCCGCACCCGTTGCACTTCTCGTGCTCGATGAAGACCGGTGTGAGCCCGGTCCTCGGATCGATCTCGTCGCCCATGTGAATCGCGTCACTGGGACACGATTCGATGCAGCGCCCGCAGGCCTTGCAGAACTGCGGAAACAGGAAGGGCTTCGGCCGCTCGGACTTCGAAACGGATGGTCTCATGAGGTTCGGGGCTTGAAGTCTTGGTCCGACGGAAAACATGGTACCGGAAGCGCTTCCGTCGTGCTGCGATGCGGGGCACTTTTCTCACTGAGGGGTCCGCCCGACCGCGTTTGCCGGGGATTTCCCTACACCCGTGCAAGGAGGCTCCGAAGCGTGCAGAAACGCCCCTTGGAGGTTCTCCTCCCGCGGGGTCGACCGGATTCCGTACCGGTCCTCCCCTACTGCCACGCCTCGATGAAGCGCGTCGAGTCCGACTCTGCCTCGGCCAGCGCCGCGTCGAACAGGGCCCTGAGCAGGTCGTCCGGAAACGTCCCGATCACGAGGCGTCCATTGATGAGGAGCGTCGGCGTCGATCGGATTCCCGCCTCGTACCGGTCCGACGTGCTCTCGTATTCGGCTCCGGTGGCCACCGATGCCGCCACGATCGCCCTGGCCGTGGAATCGTTCAGGGCGGCCTCGAAGCCCAGCCGGGCCGCCAGGTCGCTCCTCCACTCGGGTGTCTTGGCGGCCAACTGATCGGCAAACACCGCATCGTAGATCTCGTCGAACCGATCGGGGGCGTACGCGGCCATGAGGGAGAGGTCGCACGCGCCGGGGTGCTTGTCCTTGTCCACGACGTCGTTGCACCGGGCCTCCAGCGGGAAGTGCTGGAACACGAGGTTCATGCGGCCGGCGTACTCGTCCTTCAGCCGTTCCATCTGCCGCGCGAAGTACAGGCAGTCCGAGCACAGGAAGTCCTCCCAGGCCACGATCTGCAGCGGGGCGTCCTCGAAGCGGTCCGTGCTCCGGACGATCCAGTTCGGGGACAGCACGGACGGCGGACGCTGCACGGGCAGGTGTCGGAACTGCTCGGCAACGCGGGCGGCGTCGCCCCCCGAGCGGGCCCGGACACGGGCCTGGTGGTATTCGGCCATGCCCAGGGAGACCCCGATCGTGGCCGCCCCCGCCACGGAGAGCACGAGAAGGCTGGGCGCGAATCGCGCGACGCCCGGAGGGCCCGGCCACGTGGACCAGAGGGCCAGGAACGAGAACAGGTAATAGATCGCGCAGAGCAGGCACAGGCTCCCCAGGAAGAACACCGAGTAGACCAGGAGCGCGACGACCCCGATCACGTTGGCGAGCGACAGGAACCGGACGGTGCCCGCCAGGCGACGGGATCGGAACAGGGCGGCCAGCACCACGAGCGCCCCCAACATGAGTCCGAATGTGCCGATCGGAACCCCCAGGACGGCGGAGATCTCCGAGTAGGCCGACGAGCCGCAGTTGAAGAACGCCGAGATGTCGCAGAACGACCCCTCGTAGATGGACTCCGGGAAGTTGGCCTGGAAATAGTGGCGGATCGTGAGGAAGGAGCCGGCCATCATGCCGGTGCCAGCCACGAAGGCGGGAACGGGCTTCAGATCTCGCATGGACACCGTGGTCTTGAAATCGCCCAAACCTATGCGTCCACGATTCCGGCCACGAGATGCCAAGTCCGATGCATCCTGCCGGTGAATTTCCTACCCGGTGTCATCGGAACCCGGCGCCGGGCGTCGGTTCAAGCGCGGTATTCCCTGTTCATCCAGCGCCGGACGAACGCCCGGCACCCTCGTGGCCAAGCCGTCGACCCAACCCCTGTTCGAGCCCAAGCTCCTGACCGTCTGGCGAGAGGGGTACACGTGGACCCTGTTCCGGCACGACGCGGTGGCCGGCCTCGTGGTGGGGGTGGTCGCGCTTCCCCTCGCGATCGCGTTTGCGATCGCGTCCGGCGTCGGGCCGGAGCGCGGGCTGTACACGGCCATCGTCGCCGGTGGCCTGATCTCGCTCCTGGGCGGCAGTCGCGTGCAGATCGGCGGCCCGACGGGCGCCTTCGTCGTGCTGGTGTACGCCATCGTGCAGGAGCACGGGATCGACGGGCTGGTCATCGCCACGATCCTTGCCGGCCTGCTGCTCGTGGCCATGGGAATCGCGCGCCTCGGCCAGGTGATCTCGTTCATTCCGTACCCGGTCACGGTGGGCTTCACGTCGGGCATAGCGGTCATCATCGGACTGGGGCAAGCGCGTGACTTCCTCGGCCTGGCCATGGAATCGGTCCCGGCCGAGTTCTTCGGCCGGCTCGCGGCCTATTCCGGCGCGATGGGCAGCGTCTCCCTCGCGGCGGTCGCGATCGGGACCGGCACCGTGCTCCTGATGCGCCTGTGGCCCCGCGTGACCCATCGCGTGCCCGGCTCACTGGTCGCGCTGGTCCTGTCGACCCTGGCCGTGTGGCTGTTCCAGATCGACGTCGAGACCATCGGGACCCGCTTCGGTGCGGTGCCCTCCCGGTTACCCCTCCCGAGCCTCCCCCGGATCGACCTGTCGACCATTCCCGACCTCCTTCCGGCCGCGCTGTCGATCGCGCTACTGGGCGGGATCGAGTCCCTGCTCTCGGCCGTGGTCGCCGACGGCATGACCGGGCGCCGTCACCGATCCAATACCGAGCTCATCGCCCAGGGCGTGGCCAACGTCGTTACGCCGCTATTCGGAGGCATCCCGGCCACCGGAGCGATAGCCCGCACGGCGACCAACATCAAGAGCGGAGGCCAGACGCCGGTCGCCGGCATCGTGCATGCCCTCACGCTGCTGCTCGTTCTCCTTGTGCTCGCTCCCCTGGCCGCACGAATCCCGATGGCCACCCTCTCGGGCATCCTGATGGTCGTCGCCTGGAATATGGGTGAGTGGCACGTATTCCAGCGGCTGCTGCGGAGC
>JAHEEH010000228.1 GCA_024640835.1 Bacteroidota bacterium | reverse complement strand
CCCAGCACCACGGCCACGACGGGCAGCGCGACCACCGCGAGAACCGGGGTTGCCCAGCCGGGCGGTGACGGTGCGGGTCGCAGCCCGGAAATGCCCGGCCGAGCGAGAGGGGATACCGTGAAGATCGCGAAGAAGACGACCAGTCCCCCCTGCACCGACCAGCGCCACGACAGCGGAATCGCGTCGGGCTCGTTCAGGTAGACCAGGATCATGACGATCACGGGCAGGGCCGAAACCGCCGACCACACGAGGAGGGAACGCCACCCGTGCCTCCAGTACAGCAGGCCCGCCGCGATCAGGACCACCGAGACGTACGCCACCAGGGCCGGCAGGGCCGCCTCGCCCGTCCGGATCACGAACGGTGTCATGAGGCCGCCCAGCACGGCCACGATTCCCATCGCGGCATCGTCTCGGGAGGTCCCCACCATGAGGCAGGCGAACGTGACCGCGGAGGCCAGGGCCAGGGCAGGCCACGCCGGCAGGAGCTCGTAGACGGCCTGCGCCGCGAACACGGCCACGTACAGCGCTCCGAAACCGCCACCCGTCAGAAGCCTCGCGAGAACCGGCCGATCACCGCGGATCCACCGCCCGACTCCGATGAGCGCCAGGCCGAGCAGTGCCGCGATGCCGACCTGCACCGCTTCCGTGATCCACCCCCGGTCGATTCCGTACTTCACGGCAAAGATGAGCCCGAGCAGGAGGAGTCCAATGCCGATACGCCCGATGGCCCCCTCCCCGGTGACGACGTCCGCCAGCCTTCTCAGCGCATCCCGCGCTACGGACGCCCCGTTTCCCGTGGCAGGTTTCGGCACGCCGTACCGCTCCCCGAGCACCTGCCGCGTCCGTGTCCGCCACGCCTCGAGTTCCGTTTCCAGCGCGCTGACTCGACGCTCCAGCTCGTCCAGGCGATCGTTTTCCATCACAGCCTCCCGATGGTGTCGCCTTTAGGTACGCGGCCACGGGCCTGCGTGTCAAGGGGCCATGCACGCCGCCCTGCTCCTTTCTCTGCTTGTCCCCGGCCCGGCCGATTCCCTCCGCATCGCCGAAATCCACTACGCCCCCTCGGATCCCGCCCTCGAGTTCGTCGAGGTGGTGAACATCGGATCATCCAGCGTACCGGCGTCCGGTCTCACGCTCAGCGACAGCCGGGATGCACCGTCCGCTGTCTCCGACCCGGCAGGCCCCGTTCTCCCGGGCGGCCGACTGGTCCTGGTGCGTGACGCCACGGCCTTCTCTTCCCGCTGGCCCGGGATTCCGCACCACCAGGTCGCGCCCTGGCCGACCCTCAACAATGACGGCGACGACGCCGTCATCCGGTTCGACGGACGGGAGGTCGACCGGGTCTCGTATGACCCCGACTGGGGACGACCCGGCGCCTCCCTCGAGCGCAGGGACCCCGCCGGTCCGTCGAGTCACCGCGTCAACTGGGGCGCTTCGCTCGACCCGAGCGGCGCGACTCCCGGTCGCCCGAACACCCTCCATGCGCCCGACCGTACCCCTCCCCGGCTCCGGATGGCCGATCGCACGGCACCCGGAACCATCTCGATCCTCTTCGACGAGCCGGTCGACCTGTCCGATGCGGTATTCGAGGTGGACGGAGTGGGACATTCGGCCGCCTCCTCCAGCGCCGACCTTGCAGAGGCGTCCGTCGCAATCGACCCGTCCTGGCCCGACGGGACGCTGCGCGCCCGGGAAGTCCGAGATCTCTTCGGAAACACCATGGAGGCTGTCCAGGCGACGGTCGCCCATCTTCCCGGGCCGGGAACGCTGCGGATCACCGAGGTGCTCACGAAACCGGATGCGAGGGTCCCCGGGCGCTTCGCCTTCGTGGAAATCATCTCGGCATCCAATCGCCTTCAGTCGCTCCGTGGACTGCGCCTGCAGGGTCCGCCCGACCCGTACGGACTGCGATCGGAGGCCGCCGTTCCGCTGCCCGGGACAGGCCTGGAGTACGGCACCCGGGTCGTTCTCTACGATGCCGCTCGCCGGGCCGACGCCGACTCCCTGTTTCGGCGGACCTGGCCGTCCGCGGCCCGAGCCCTCCTCGTTCCGATCCCCGCCTGGCCCCTCGGATCCGACCCCCGCGAGATACGCCTGGTCGACCGCGAGGGTATCGAGGTGAACGAGGCACGCGTCAGCCTGACCTGGCATGATCCCGTCCCCGGACCATCCCCGGACCGCAGCCTGGAGCGGGTCGATCCCCTGGACTCCCTCGGCGGACCCTCGCGGTGGACCAGCTCGCCGGATCCCTGCGGAGCGACTCCCGGCGAAACGAACCGGGCCGAGACCCTCGCCCGTGGGAGACCTCCGGCGGCGGGCGAGCTGCGGATCACCGAGGTGCTCTTCGAGGCCGACGCCGGGCAACCGGAGTTCGTGGAACTCGCGTCGAGGGCCCGTGATGCGATCGACCCCAACGGGGTGTACCTGGTCTACGCACCGGCCGACGCGGCTCCCGACTCCGTCCGGATCGGGTATGCCCCCGATGCCCTCGCGAACGGGGACCTCATGGTGCTGGTCTGGCCCCTCGGCACGGGCGGCTCTCCCTTCGTGGCGGACGACCTGTCCCACGCCTTTCCGTCCTCCGCCGGGCGGATTCCCGAGACCAGGATTCGCCCTGCCGAGGATGCCCGGTCCCTTAGAAACGGAGGGGCGTCCCTGGTCCTCCGCGCTCCCGACGGCACGGAGATCGACCGGGTGGACTACGGAGCCGCGCTTCACCATCCGGCCATCGGTGAGACCCGCGGCGTCGCCGTCGAACGAATCGACTGGGACGGTTCTTCGAACGAGCCCACCAACTGGACCTCGTCCACGCATCCCGAGCGGGCCACGCCCGGCTACCGCACCACCGTCGCGCCCGGACCGTCAGTGCCCGGACGGGGCGTGTCGGTGGAGCCGCGCGTCTTCACGCCGGACGCGGACGTTGGAGCCCGTCACGTCGCCGTTCACGTCCACCTGCACGACGGCCCTTCGGTAACGGACGTGCAGGTATTCGACCTGGCCGGCCGGCCTGTCCGGACCCTTGCGGACGGTCGGCTCTCCACCGGTCGCGACGTGGTGTACTGGAACGGACTGGACGATCGGGGACTTCCCGCCGCCACCGGCCCGTACGTCGTCCTGGTCCGCTCGTGGGCGATGGACGGAGCGGTGAGAGGCGACCGCCTGGTGGTGGTCCTCGCCCGTCGCTGAGGGCCCCGCGCCTCGGAACTGCCCCCTCAGGCCTTCGTTGGATCGGCGACACAAGGATGCTCGTCCAACCCTACCCCGAACCGATCATGATCGCCACCGACAGCGATACCCCCGTTGTGCTGAGCGAGCGGGCGGCTGCCGAAATCCGGACCATCGTCGATAACCAGGACCTCCCGGACGGTTTTGCCCTGCGCGTGGGCGTCCGGGGCGGCGGATGCTCCGGAATGAGCTACCTGCTCGGGTTCGACCGCGAGCGCGAGCACGACATCTCGTTCGAGGCCGGCGGCATCAGGATCCTGATGGACAGGCGCCACGGGCTGTACCTCATGGGAACCACCATCGACTACCAGGACGGGTTGAACGCACGTGGATTCACGTTTGACAATCCCAACGCCTCGACCACGTGCGGTTGTGGCAGCAGCTTCACGTCCTGAGCTGCAGGCGATCGTTCCCGGGGACGGAGAACCCTCGCGCCGCATCGGGACCCGGTGAGGCGGTGCATATCCTGTCCCATCCCGGACGAACGCTGAACTGATCCAACATGGAAGGCAATTTCTCGAATCGCGTTCGCGACGTCATTTCGTTCAGCCGCGAAGAGGCCATCCGGCTCGGGCACGACTATATCGGGACCGAGCACTTGCTCCTCGGCATTCTCCGCGAGGGCGAGGGGATCGCTGTCAAGATCCTGAAGAACCTCGGCGCGGATCTCTTCAAGCTGAAGAAGGCCATCGAGGAAACGGTCCGATCGACCGGTGGCACCCTCACGGTAGGCAACATCCCGCTCACCAAGCAGGCCGAGAAGGTGCTCAAGATCACCTACCTCGAGGCCAAGCTGTACAAGTCCGATGTCATCGGAACCGAACACCTCCTGCTGAGCCTTCTCCGCGACGACGAGAACCTGGCGGCCCAGATCCTGCAGCAGGGATTCTCGGTCACCTACGATGCGGTACGTTCCGAACTCGATTCGATCGTCAGCGGAAAGGCATCGGCTCGGGGATCCTCCGGCAGTCGTTCCGGGGGCTCCCGACCACAGGGCAGCCAAAAGGAGCGCGGCAAGATGGAAAAGAGCAAGACACCGGTTCTGGACAACTTCGGCCGTGATCTCACCCGGCTTGCCGAGGAAGCCAAGCTCGACCCCGTCGTCGGGCGCGAGCGTGAGATCGAGCGCGTCGCCCAGGTGCTGAGTCGACGCAAGAAGAACAACCCCGTCCTGATCGGAGAACCGGGCGTCGGCAAGACCGCGATCGCGGAGGGCCTCGCCATGCGCATCACCC
>JAHEEH010000227.1 GCA_024640835.1 Bacteroidota bacterium | reverse complement strand
AGAACAGCGCGACACGGCGCATGGCGAGGACCCTGGTCTGACGGTGAGGCTCCCAACGCCGTCCACATTCCGGTGTTCGGCGAGTCTTTCGAATTGCGCGTGCAGGAGCGGGGCAGTCCGCTCGTCCCAGGGCTCACGGTCCGCCCCCGATGGCCCTCCCGGCTGTAGGACCCTCCCCCTGAACGTGTAGGGAACCACATGCACTGCATTTCAGCGGTCCGCCGATGGTTCGGCAACGCCGGATGGACTACAAAGAGGGCGGCGACCTTGCGGGTGGCGTGTACGTCGCATACCCTGACCTGCCCCCTGACGAGTGAGTTCATAGGCTGCAACGCAAATCGGCCAGTATTTGCCGTTCGCAATAGTGATGGACTGCGACTCTCGTCGCCGCACCCTCCCCAACCCCACGAAGGCCGCCATGGAACCGTCCGCTACTACCCCTTCCCCGAGTCGATTCTCACGTCTCCCCGTCGCCGTCCGGGCGACCGTGTTCGGCATCCTGGCGAGTGCGTTGGCGCTCACCACCATGCTCGCCACCTCCCGGAGTGTCGGCGTTCCCTCTTCGGGTACCCGGGCGTCCGTCGTGGCCACGGGCCCCGAAGCCGGAGGCACGCTCGAGGACCGTGTCGAGGTTCTCTGGTCGACCGACGAAGCCATTCCCGTCACCAGCGCCTTCCACGTCACGCGTAACGGCGTCCTGGTACATATCGCGGCTTCCACCGAGACCCTGTTCGAGGATTTCGACATCACTCCGAACGTCACGTATTCCTACTGCGTGAGTGTCGTCGGTTCGGATGCCACGACGTCGGAAATCGGATGTGACGATGGAGCCCGCGTGATTGCGCGTCCCACGGGCTTCACCGCCAGCGACGGACTGTTCGAGGACATGATCCATCTCAAGTGGTCGGATCGCTCCGAGATCGAGGCCGGGTACAACGTGTACCGCGATGCGGGCAACGCCCTGTGGTTCGACGGCTCGAACGACTGGGTGGCCGCCGCCGGCATCGTGGACCTGACCGGCAGCTTCACGTTCGAGTTCTGGGCGAGCCGCGCGTCGACCGGGACGGAGGACTTCATCATCAACCTGGAGGTCAATCCAAACGGGGATCCGGTGGACGTGGACATGGAGGTCGGCTTCCTGGCGGACAACCGCTTCGCGGTAGGATTCGGAATCGACGTGCTCGCCTCGACCGAGACCTTTACGGACTCGGACTGGCATCACTATGCCGTGGCCTACGACTCGGCGACCCGACGCCGCCTCGTGTTCCGGGACGGCAGCCTCCTGGTCACGGACATCTTCGCCAACGGCAACCAGCCGACGGGCGACCTCGAGTTCGGGCGCCGCAACAAGCAGGGTCCGACCAGTGGCCGGGGACATTTCCACGGAGCGGTCGACGAAATCCGCCTCTGGGATCGCGCACTGAACCTCGAGGAGGTCCGCGACCGGCGGTCGGCGCTTCTGTTGGGCTCGGAGCCGGGCCTGATCGGGTACTGGCCGATGGACGTCCACTCGGGATTCGCGGCGCCGGACTTCTTCGGCCTGCATCCGGGCACCCTCACCGACATGGCCGAGACGTCCTGGATTCCGACCGGTGCACCCCCGTTCCGGACCACGATAGGCCCAGATCTCACCTCCTTCGCGGACCGGACGGCCGTGGCCGGGTTCCAGTCCTACACGTATGAAGTGGCCGCGTTCGAGGACACCGACGGAAGCGGCGCCTATGCACCCGGGGCGGACTTCGAATCGGAGCGCCGGACGGACTCGGGATGGCGTGGTCTCCTCACGCCTCCCGGCGACGTGTCCGCCACCGACGGCCAGTTCAACGACCGGGTGTCGATCGCCTGGACGGACCGTTCTGACGTCGAGGAGGGGTACAACGTCTACCGCGACGCGGTGCTGCTCGCCTCCCTGGGTGTCGGCGTCACGAAGTACGTGGACCTGACTCCGGAGGATCGGGAAGCCTACGAGTACTGCGTCGCGGCCTTCGGCGGCGGGGCCGAATCGGTGCGCTCCTGTGACACCGGCATGGCCGGGGGCCTCCCCGCCCCCACCGACGTCGCGGCCACGAACGGCACCTACGACGACCGCGTGGTCCTGTCCTGGACGGACGCGAGCGACACCGAGGACGGATTCGAGATCTACCGGGACGGCGAGCTCCTGGCGACCGTCGGAAAGGACGGAGAGGAGTACAACGATCTCGCCGCCCTGCAGGGCGTGGAGTACGTGTACGGGGTCCGCGCGTACAGCAAGGCGGATCCGCTCGATCCGGCGTATTCGCTGCTGGTGTCGACCGTCGAACCCGGCATGCGGGCGGTCATCCTCGATCCGATCGAGCTCACCGCCAGCCAGGACGATTTCGAGGACAAGGTCGACCTCAAGTGGAAGAACCCGTCGACGACCGTCATGCTCTTCCGCGTGTACCGGGATGGGGAGATCGTGCAGGTCCTCGACTTCACGCGGACCGAAACGACGGACCGGGGCATTCCGTCCGACACCGACATCGAGTATTGCGTGACCGGAGCCACCGTGGTGGGATCCGCAAACGCCAGCGCGATCCAGGGCGAGATCGCCATGGTGCTGCAGAACATGAACACCCTGGACGCAATCGCCGAATCGAGCGGCGCCCAGACCTCCACGGTCGGAGACCGCATGGCGGCCGTGAACGACATCCTGGCCTCCGCGGTGGCCGGCAAGACGTCCGGAGCCGAGGCCCTTTTCGAGTCCGGTCCGGTCTGCGCGACCGGCAGTCGCTCGCTTCTCGCCCCGACCGTGGTGGACGCGACGGATAACGAGCACGAGAGCCATGTCCAGATCGAATGGGAAGACAACTCCCAGGCGGAGGCGGGTTACTACGTCATCCGTACTCCCGGCGGTGGCGAACCGGTGGTCCTCGACACGCTCTCCGCGGACCGCACGACCTACGGAGATTATACCGGTACACCCGGCGTCCGATTCGAGTACACCGTGCAGGCCTTCGACGCCGACGGCGTCTCGATGACCGACAGCGACATGGGTATCCGGACGCTGGAATCTCCGACGCAGTTCACGGCGACCGACGCGGAAAGCGAGACCGATGTCCGACTTCGGTGGAAGGACAATTCGGCCGCAGAGGCGGGATACCGGGTCTATCGCAGGGTCGCGGGAGGCGGCGCCTTCGAAGCGGTCGGCCAGACGGGGAAGAATGAGCCGGCGTTTACCGACATCCCGCCGGGAGGCCTTCGAGGAGACTCCCTACAGTACAGGGTCGTGGCCTTCGACGCGTACGGCGAGTCGCTCGGGCCGGTCGACTGGGGAATGACCTTCATCCGGGCACCCGGAAACGTCAATGCCTCGGACTCCTATACGACGGCTCCCGTGGTCGTCGTCTGGGTGGACCGGTCGGGCGTTGAGGACTTCTATCGAATCACGAGGCGTCTCGCCGGAAGCGCCGAGATCGATATCGACGTCCTGCTGGACGCCAATTCGACCCTTTACACGGATGCCGGGGTCCTGGAGAACAAGAGTTACGTCTACTGCGTCCAGGCCGTCCTGGGCTCCGGCCAGGACATGATGGCGTCGGATGCAGCCTGTGACCGGGGTGCCATCTACCGCGAGCCGGGGGGAGGAGGCGTGGTCGATCCGACGCTCGTGGCTACCCGCATCGCGGATACGGACAACCTGTCCAGTGCAGGAGACTCGGAGGGACGCGTTCGGTTCGGAACGAGTGTCTCGCTGGAAGACGGAATGGCGCTGATCGGAGCCCCCGGAGCGGCGGGCCCTGCGTACTCGGGGGGCGCGTTTCTGTACACCTTCGACGAGTTCAACCGGTGGACCCGCACGGCCGACATCTACCCCGCCGTCGGAGATGAATTCGGCACCTCGGTGGACCTGTCCCGGACGTTCGGCTATGCCGGGGATCCCGGCGTGGACGGCGGCACGGGGCGGTTCAGGGCCTTCACGACCGGTGCTCCGTCCCCGCCTCTGGCGGATGTGACGGCCGGCCACGTCGTGGCGGCGTCGGACTCCTTCGTGGTCGTCGGGAACAAGGGGGCGACGGTCGGCGGGAAGACGGGCCACGGCCGTGCGATCGTCTGCAACGTGATCGCGGATCCGGACTGCTCGGATGCACCGGCCCTCGAACTCGTCCTTGACGAGTCGCAGCGGATCACCGGCGCGCAGTTCGGACGCTCGGTGGACATCACCCGTCACAGCGCATTCGGCAGGGACTCCCTGTACGTCATCGTCGGGGCGCCGGGCAACGGGGACAACGGCAGGGCGTACGTATTCGAGTGCTCCCTCCAGGCGCCCGGAAGGTGTACGGACCAGGCGGAATGGACCCTGGGCCAGGTCCTGCTGGACCCGTTCCTGAAGAAGCTGGATCTCTTCGGCTTCGCCGTTTCGATCGACGACACGACGGCGGTGGTGTCGGCCCCTGGAATGCGCGGCATCGTCATGTATTCGCGGACGAATTTCCAGGAAT
>JAHEEH010000226.1 GCA_024640835.1 Bacteroidota bacterium | reverse complement strand
TCGAATATCCCCTGCTCGAGATCCCGAATTCCTTCTGATCGGGTTCGACGTGGTGAAATTCGAGTGCTTCGAAGCACCGGTCATAGCCACAGATCTGGCACCTTCCTCCCCTGTACTGGATCGCTCGGTATCGGACCGTCCTGCGGCGTCGGGCGACGGCCGCTTTCAGGTACTCACGACGATCGCGGTACGTGCGTGATTCTGCCATTCAAAGAACGACATGCGCGCCATCTACAGCCGCATGCTCTACCGATTGAGCTACCGAGGAGTAGCGAACCCATAAGATAGCGTCGGGCACTATTGGGTTCCAAGTCCAGCCGGGGGTGTGTTTGCCTATGACCCGATGAAGAGTCGCCGCATAACCCACCCCCAAGCACTCAGTCCTTCTTCCGCTTCCTCTTCCCGCTCCCGGGCGACAGGTCGATGACGACGGCGATGACCATGCCGACGATCTGGAGGGTACCCCATTCGCCGTTCCACGCGTTGTGCACGACGGTGTACCAGAGGAGTGACGTGGGGGCGAAGATGAACCCGAGAATGGGCCACATGACCGTGTCGAACACCCCGTAGAACCAGTGGGTGAAGAACCAGAGGTACGCCATCAGCAGGCGCGGAGTGATCAGCGCGATGGCGATGAAGAGACAGGGCATGTCGTCGCGGTGTCGGTTCAACTGATGCACTGTACGGGGGCGGAATCGAGGGGTTACGACTCGGTCGCCGTGTCTATCTTGCCGCATCGACAACGGCCCCATCGACCCATGGCTGCAGTCTCCGTCAATGACGCCCATCGTATCGCCGTCCCGCAGCTCGACATGCCGCCGCGGCTCCTGCTCGGGCCCGGCCCGTCGAACGCCCATCCACGGGTGCTTCAGGCCCTCTCGTCGCCCCAGGTCGGCCATCTCGATCCCTCGTTCATCGCGCTGATGACCGAAGTCCAGGAGCTTCTCCGCTACGCCTGGCAGACCGACAACTCGCTGACGATTCCCGTTTCCGGCACGGGCAGCGCGGCGATGGAAGCCACGCTTGCGAATTCCGTGGAGCCGGGTGACGTCGTGGTGGTGGGAGTGAACGGATATTTCGGCGAGCGGCTCTGCGACATGGCCGCACGGTACGGAGCCGACGTCCGACGCATCGAGAAGCCGTGGGGTGAGGTGTTCGACCTGGACGAAATCGGCGAGGCGCTCGATGCGCATCGGCCCGCGATCCTGGCTCTCGTGCATGCGGAGACGTCCACCGGGGCGCGACAGCCGATCGAAGGGGTCGGCGAGCTCTGCCGCGAGATGGACACCCTGCTGCTCGTGGACACGGTCACGAGCCTGGGGGGCGTTCCCCTGTTCATCGACGCGTGGGGGGTGGACATGGCCTACAGCGGCACGCAGAAATGCCTGAGCTGCCCTCCGGGACTGGGTCCGCTCACCTTCGGCCCGAGGGCCGTGGAAAAACTCGCGAGGCGGGCGGAGAAGGTGCCCAACTGGTACCTGGACCTGACGGCGGTCAGCCGGTACTGGGGGAGCGAGCGGACCTACCATCATACCGCTCCGATCAACATGAACTACGGTCTGCGCGAGGCGCTCCGCCTGGTTGCGGAGGAGGGTCTGGAGAAGCGCTGGGAGCGTCATCGCCGCAACGCCCAGGCGCTCTGGGACGGACTGGAAGCGATCGGGCTCCGGTGCCACGTGCCGTTCGAGCACCGGTTGCCGAGCCTCACCACGGTGCAGGTGCCCGAGGGTGTCGATGCGAAGCGGGTGGCCCAGACCCTGCTGCGCGACTTCAACATCGAGATCGCCGGCGGACTCGGCCAGCTGGCCGGCCGCGTCTGGAGGGTCGGCCTGATGGGCTACAACAGCCGCCCGGAAAACGTGTCCCGGTTGCTGGATGCCCTGGAGCGCGCCATCATGGCGGCGTAGCCCGGGAGCTAGGCCGGTACCGGCCTGGAAATGGTCAGGCCCAGGTCGTGCAGGTGGCCGTCCTCCAGGTCGTAGATCACGCCGTGCACGGTGAGCGCCCGCCCCTCGCTCCAGGCCACCTCCACGATTGGATTGTTGGCTACGCCACGCACCTGCTGCAGGACGTTCAGCTCGGAGAGGCGGTTGGCCCTCTTCTGCTGGTCGGGCATGGATTCCAGCTCGTCCCGGTGGTCCATGTACAGGTCCCTGAGGCCGCGGAGCCAGTGCTGGAGCGGACCGCGGGCCGTTCCCCGGATGGCGGCGGCGACACCTCCGCAACCGTAGTGGCCGCAGACGATGATGTCGCGCACGCGGAGCTTCTCGATCGCGAACTGGAGGACCGCCAAAGCGCTCAGGTCCGTCGGGTGCACCACGTTCGCGATGTTCCGGTGCACGAAGACGGTACCGGGCGGCAAGTCGACGACCTGGTTTGCCGGAACGCGGGAATCGGCGCACCCGATCCACAGGTAGCGGGGATTCTGGTCCTCCGACAGTCGGTCGAACAGGTCGGGATCCGCTCGCCGCATGCGGGCGGCCCAGATGCGGTTTCGTTCGAAGAGGTCGGCCAGGGAGGACATGCGGGCTCCGTTCCTAGTGGATGCGACTTCTCGCCTCGTTCGCGCAAGCTACGGCTCCAAGTCGGCCTGCGCTCCTCGGTCGGATGGTATACCCGGCCGCGCGCCGCCGGCTCCCGACGACCAGGCTGCAGACGGCAGAGGGCCGGTTCCAGGCGGAACCGGCCCTCGAACTGTGCGGTGGGAAGTCCGCTACGCGAGGAGCCACCCGAAGACCCCGGCGGTCAGGAGGGCGTACACGAGGCCGTCGAGCACATATTTCCACGTCACGGACCAGGACTGGAAGAACCAGACGGATGCGGATGCGTGGGCGGCCGCGTAGGCCATCCAGGCGACCGCACCGGCGATGCGGAACACCGCCAGGTAGTCGGCCCCGGGTCCGAGAGTGGCGTGCACCACGTAGCCGACCATGAAGGACACCACCAGGCAGTACACGAAGTGCTGACCGAGCGCCCGGCCCATGTTGATGATTCCGTTGGGCCCGACGACGACGACTCCGACCGGGCCGCGCTCGCAGGCCTCCCGGAAGGCGGGGTCCTTCATGGCGTCCGGACTCGCCATGTGGGGAAAGTGGTACATACCCGGCTTCAGGCCGGCCGCACGCAGGGAGCCGACGATGCCGTCCTCGTCGGGAAGCCCGGCGTAATCGGACTTGTGATGGGGAAGCAGGGCGTGCATCAGCCAGCTGGCGAGGAAGACCAGGACGGCGGACACGAGCGTCGGAATCCAGACGGCACCTATGAGATCGACCATGGGAGACCCTCCGTGATGTTTGGATGAAGGACTATTGAAAGGTACATGAAGGCACGGGAAGCCGCCAGCAGCTGCCCGAGGGGATCGGACGGCGGGATCCGGCGGCGTAGTCCGTTCCCGGATAGCGAAGGCCGTGTTTCCGGCACCCCGGACCGAGACTTTTCCGCTTGCATACGGATACGGGCAGCCTATTATGGGGTCAGGTACCGCAGCGTGGAGGACGACGACATGACGCATGTCGCCGAAAGGACCGCTCTTCCGACGCAGGCCGACGCGGAGCGGCTTTGCCGGGTCGAGGGCGAGTGGTGCGTGTCCATCTATCTGCCGGTTCGCGGCGGGTGGGGTGATCTGGCGCAGAACGCGATTCGGCTGAAGAACCTGGCGAGGGAGGCGGAGGAGCGCCTGGAGGCGCTGGGCCTGGACGCGGACGCCCGTCGCCGGCTGCTCGCGCCCGTTCAGGAAGATCTCCTCTCGCACCGCCCGGTGCACCTGCCGGCCGGGGGACTCGGCGTCTTCCTGACACCGGACGAGTCGTGGCTGTACCATCTGCCGGGGCCGGTAGGCGAGCTGCTGCAGGTCGGGCGCCGCTTTCACGTCCGGCCGGTGCTGGACGCCGCGGCCGACGACCGGCACTGCTTCGTACTGTCACTCGGTCTGGGTGGCGTAGGACTGTACGATTGCGACATGCACTCGGTCCGGGCCGTGGCTCTCCCGGACATACCGGCCTCGCTGCGGGACTCTCTCCGGTTCGACGTGTTCGAGACCCATCGGCAGTTTCATACCGGGTCCGCCAGGCGGCGAGGCGGACAGGGCGCGGCAATGCAGATCCACGGGCAGGGAGGGTCCGGGGATCGCGCCAACGTCAAGCGGAAGATCCTGGAGTACTTCCGGCAGGTGGCCTCCGGCGTGCTGTCCGCTCTGGCGGGGCACTCCGATCCGCTCATCCTCGTGGGTCTACCCCACATGGTGGGCATGTACCGGGAGGCCAATCACTACCATTCGCTGGTCATGGAGGCCGTGTTGGCCGATCCGGAGGCGCTGGGGGTGGAGGCCGTGCGCGACCGGGCGATGGGAATCCTCGCACCCGGCCTTCGCGAGCGGCGCGACGAGCTGCTGGATCAGTTCGGAACGCTGCAGTCCACGAGTCCGGGTCGGACCCCGACCCGCATCGAGGAGGTGCTCGGGGCGGCTGAAGTCGGCCGG
>JAHEEH010000225.1 GCA_024640835.1 Bacteroidota bacterium | reverse complement strand
TTCCCATACTGGTGCTGGTCGCCCTGCTGCCCGCGTGCGACGCGGCGCTGCCCGAGGACTCCGGAACGCTGGTCCTGGAAGCCTTCGTGGAAACGGGAGCCCCACTTCCCCCGGTCCGCGTCACGAGAACCCGCCCGATCCACCAGCCGGTACCCGTCCCGGTGACCGGGGCCCTCGTAGTCCTCACCCTGGACGGACGTGACATCCCGTTCGAGTCCACGATCGATCCCGGCACCTACCGCCCGCTGGCGGAATTTGACACGGTGATCGCGCGTGCGGGCTCGTTCTTCCGGCTCACCGTGAGCGACGGCCCTGACCGCGCGGAGGCGTCCGGTTCGGTCCCGCCCGTGCTCACCGGACTCGATATCGTGGTCACCGTTACGGATGCGCCCGTAGAGGCCGTGCTGCTCGACTCGTTGAGCCTTCCGCTCGATTCCCTGCAGTTCGTGCTGCCCGGAAGGACGGGCTATGTGTATCCGATCGTGGCGTCCGTCTCCTGGGCCTCCACGGGGCCCGGGTGGTGGATCGCCACACGCCTGGAGCCCCGCGTACCGTTCTCCTCCACCCTGCTCGATTACTTCCTGAGGCCGGCGGCGGTCATCGACGAGACGACCTCCACGGGCACGGGCGACGGTAGCGGAACATGGAGTGGCGTGTATGCCGTGCCGGTCATCGACGAGCACGCGCCGGTCCCCGAACACGACCTGGTGGTTTCACTCGTCCGAGGCAACGCGGCGTGGGCCGCGTATGCTGCGTCAGCCGGGGATCCGGCCCGACGTGAGCCGGCCTCGAACGTCGAGGGCGGGGTCGGCATCGTGGCCGGCGTGTCCGTGATCCGCAGAACCGTCCGACTGCCGTGACGACGGATTCCGACACCCCGCGGGCCCACGCCGGCACGGTCACGGCCGTCAGGGTCCAGGCGAGGGATCCGAACCGGGTTTCCGTGTTCGTGGACGGCCGGTTCTCCCTCGGCCTTCCCGTGGATGCGGCCGCGGAGCTCGGAATCCGGAAGGGCACGGAACTCGACGGGGACCTGCTGGCCCGAGCCCTGACCGCGGACGCCTCGTACAAGGCCAGGCAGCGGGCCATGAGTCTGCTCGCGCATCGGCCCAGGGCCGAGGCCGAGATCCGGGACCGTCTCCGCAGAGCCGGCTTCGAGGATCCGGTCGTGGAGGACACCGTCGACCGCCTCACCCGCCTCGGCTACCTGGACGACGAGGCCTTCGCCCTGGCCTACGCCCGGTCGCGCGCGGCATCGAGGGGCTACGGACCCGTTCGCATCTTCAGCGAGCTGCGCCGCAGGGGAGTACCCGAGGGCGTCGCCCGCGCCGCGGTGACCCTTCTCTCCGCGGAGCGGGAATCGATGGACGACGCCCTGAGTGCCGGGCGAAAGGCCTGGAAGCGCGTCGCCTCCGAGCCGGATGCACGACGCCGGCGAAACCGCCTCTACGGCGCGCTCGCCCGGAGGGGATTCGACCCCGAGACCATCGCGCGCGTGATCGACGTCCTGGAACGGCAACCGTGACGGGCGCTGCCCGTACCACGTCCGTTGTCGACGATCCGATGCCTCCGCCCCTCCTCCAGAATCCCGACCCCTACCGGATGACGCCCGACCGCGTGGTCCGCTGGGTAGCCGCCGGTGTCGTCGTGGGCGTGGCCCTGCTGTTCCTCTGGACGTTCGCGAGGCTCGTCGCGTACGTGGCCGTGGGCTTCGTCCTCGCGTACATGATGCGGCCCGTCAAGGATCGCATCCAGGGCCTGGGCATCGGGAGGATCGGGGCGATCCTGGTGACGTTCCTCGCATTCTTCGGAGCGGTGGCCGTCCTGTTTCGCACGCTGGCGCCATTCGCCGCGGAGCAGATCGCGGCGGTCTCGGGACAGCTTTCGCCGGGCGCCGTGGCCCGGACCGTGGCCGGGCGCATCAGCTCGTGGTTTCCCTTCGATCCGGCCCAGGTGGAGGACGCCATGACCCGGGTCATGGACACCCTGCTCCAGGAGGACCGGCTCTCGCGGGTCGCCGATTCGGTATTCGATCTGTTCGCGAACCTCTTCTACGCGGTCGTTGTGATCCCTTTCGTGGCGTTCTTCTTCCTGAAGGACGGCTCGCGCCTCCGGAAGTCGACCCTGGGGGCCGTTCCGAACCGGTACTTCGAAATAACGCTCGGCATCATCGAGAAGGTCGAGGTCAACATCGGGCGATATTTCCGGGCCATCGGCGTGCAGGGCCTGTCCATCATGATCGTGTCGACGGCCCTGTTGACGTTCGTCGGCCTGGAGTTCGCGCTCGCCGTCGGCCTCTTCACGGGTCTCGCCAATACCATTCCGTATTTCGGACCTCTCCTGGGCCTTGCGGCCGGCACGGTCGTGGGCATCTCCCAGACCGGGGATTTCAGCCTGCTTCCGGGCATCCTGGTCGCCATGGGACTGACCCAACTGGCCGACAACCTGCTGTTCCAGCCCATGATCTTCTCCCGCGCCGCCCGTGCGCATCCGCTCGTGATCCTGTTCGTGGTGCTCATCGGCGCCCAGCTCGGGGGCGTGGTCGGCATGCTGATCGCCATTCCGATATTCACCACGATCCGCGTCCTCGTCCGGGAGCTCCTCTGGAGCTATCGCAACTACAGGAGTCTCCGCCTTGCCTGAAGCCCCGCCTCTCCACCCTGAAGACCGGGTCCTGGACGACGCCGTCCGGGCGATCCGCTTCGCCACGGAGCTCGAGCCGCGCCTGGCCCTGGTTCTGGGATCCGGACTGAGCGATCTCGCCGAATCCGTCTCCGGCGCCACCGTCGTGGACACGACGGACCTGCCGGGATATCCCAGAAGCACCGTGGAGGGACACCGCGGCAGGCTGGTCTTCGGATGGCTCGAAGCGTGTCCGGTCGTCGTGGTCCAGGGACGCCTGCATGCATACGAAGGGCACTCCGAGCGCGCGGTCACCCTTCCGGTGCGACTCGCGCGCCGTCTCGGGGCGACGCACGTCCTGCTGACGAACGCCGCCGGCGGCATCCGGCCGGATTTCGAGCCGGGCACGCTCATGTGGATCACGGACCACATCGACTGGGTCCACCGTCGACCGGTCATCGAGGGTTCGACCGTCTGGGCCCGCCCCGACCGGTCGCCCTGGGATCTCGCCTGGCAGCGCCGGGTGGCCGAGCGGCTCGCCGCCCTGGGCATCACGACCCAGGAGGGCACCTATCTCTGGACGCTGGGGCCGAGCTTCGAGACACCCGCCGAGATACGCCTATTCGGCCGGCTCGGCGCGGACGCCGTCGGGATGAGCACCGTTCCGGAGGCCGTGGCCGCCCGGGAGGCCGGGCTCCGGGTCCTGGGCCTGTCGACGATCACGAACGCGGCCGCCGGCATCACGGGGGCTCCGCTGAACCACGAGGAAGTGCTGGAGACCGGTCGCCGCGTGAGGTCCCGTCTCGAACAGGTGATTCGCGTGATCGCGGGAGATCTCGCGGGCCCCTGACCGGCCCACGTTGAGTTTGTGGACCTTCCTTGTGCATATTCGCCTGTTGAATTCACCGATTCACAACAATCGGGGCCGCGTCCCCGCGGCCGATCCGCATGAGGGGCGGTAACGTGGAGATGGACAACGACAATCGTGAGGGAAGCGAGCGGCGCCAGGACGGGGGCCGTTACCGCGACGAGGTGTACTCCAGGAGGGTGCCGGCCGGAAAGCGCACCTATTTCTTTGACGTCAAGACCACGCGATCCGGCGAGGATTTCTTTCTGACCATCACCGAGAGCAAGCGCCTCGATGACGATCGGTACGACAAGCACAAGATCTTTCTCTACAAGGAGGATTTCGGCAAATTCGTGGCGGCCATGCTGGAGGTCGTGGGATTCGTCCAGGAGGAATGTCTTCCGGACTACGAGTTTCGCGGACTCCCCGACCTGTCCAATCTCCACTTCGGGACGGACGACTACCCGGACGACGCCGGTCCCCGGTGAACCGGTCCGCGGCGACCCGGCGCGGCACCGGCTTTCCGCTTCCGGGTATATACGCGCCACGCACCACGAGACCACCGCATGAGCGCGCCTCCGCCGCCGGATCCGATCACCATCCGTGAGGTCGTCGACCTCGTTCGCCCGCACGTCAGGGCGGCGAAGGCCTACCACGTCGGCACGGCTCCGGACATCCGCGTAAAGCTCAATCAGAACGAGAGTCCGTACGATCTGCCCCGCGAGCTCAAGCAGGAGCTCGCGAGCGCCTTCCTCGAGATCCCGTTCAACCGCTACCCGGCCGAGCAGCCCGACGCCCTGCGCGACGCGTTTGCCCGGCACGAAGGGTGGCCGTCGGAGGGTATCCTGGTGGGCAACGGGTCCAACGAGCTCGCGTACACGCTCGGCCTGGCGCTCGTGGGCGAAGGCACTCCCGTCGTGCTGCCCAGGCCCCTCTTCTCGGTCTATGCGTCGATGGTCAGGCTCCATGGCGGACGCCTCGTCGAAGTGGCTTGCCGTTCCGACCTGCATTTCGACGTG
>JAHEEH010000224.1 GCA_024640835.1 Bacteroidota bacterium | reverse complement strand
GCTGCACATTTCGAAGGAATACCAGCGAGGACGGCTCATCCGACGACTCGAACGTCCCGACAAGGTCTGGAAGTTCAATCCGGAGGACCTGAAGGAGCGGTCCCTGTGGAACGAGTACATGGCTGCTTTCGAGATCGCCCTGGCGAGGTGCTCCACCGGGCACGCCCCGTGGTACGTGGTTCCGGCCGAGCGACGCTGGTTTCGGAACCTGGTCGTGGCCCGTCTCATCGTGGAGGAGCTGGAGTCGATGAACCCCGGCTTCCCGAGGCCCACCTTCGACCCTGCGGAGTTTCCGCCCGAAGCCATCGTCTGAGGATCGTGATGCCCACATCACTTCCCGACTATGCAGTCCATCCGGCCGTTGCCTACCAGAAGGCCGTCCTGGCCAACCTGGAGGCCACCACGGGTGCGTCGATCGAGACCTGGGTCGCCCGCGTGCAAGGCGAGGGCCGGGCCGATCGGAAGACCGTCGTGGAATGGTTGCGGGAAACGCACGGTCTCGGGGGAACCACGGCGAACCTCGTCGCCCGGGTCACTCTAGAAGGCTTCGCGTCCGTAGACGAGGCCGCGTACCTGGAGGCCGCTCCCCGTTACGTGGACGCCCTGTATTCGGGCGCCCGCGCGCGTCTTCGACCACTTCACGACGCGCTCGTCGCCATGTGCCTGCGGCTGGACCCGGAGGTGAAGGTGTGCCCTGCCCGGACCATGGTTTCCGTCTATCGCCGCCACGTGATCGCGCAGATCCGTCCGGCCACCCGATCACGGATCGACCTGGGACTCGCGTTGGGCCCGGGGTCAGCGGGAGCGGGCCTGATCGACACGGGGGGCCTGGCCAAGGGCGACCGGATCACGCATCGTGTCCAGCTCACGCACCTTTCGGATCTGGACAGCAGGGTGTCCGCCTGGCTTCGGGAAGCCCACCTGCGCGACGGGACCGTGTAGCATGGCGGATGCCCCCGAAAGTCCACCGGCACCAGTCGTCGCCCCTATCTTGTCCTGAAATCACGCCCGCCCGCCATGACCGTTCCAGATCCTGCCGCATTCGAGAAGCTGGGGGCCCTGTACCTGGGGCGAGGCATCGACACACCGGACGGGGACCCCGACGGCCCGGCGGTGCTCGTCGACTCGAAGGACCTGACCACGCACGCAGTGATCGTGGGCATGACCGGAAGCGGGAAGACGGGGCTCGGCATCTGTATGATCGAGGAGGCCGCCATCGACGGGGTCCCGGTCATAGCCGTCGACGTGAAGGGAGACCTGACCAACCTGCTTCTCACCTTTCCCGGTCTTGCAGACACGGATTTTCGGCCGTGGCTGGATCCGGCCGAGGCGCAACGGAAGGGGCGAAGCCCGGACGAGATGGCCGCAGCGACGGCCTCGATGTGGCGGGACGGCCTGGCCGCGTGGGGACAGGACGGTTCGCGGATTGCGCGATTCCGGGAGGCCGTCGACCTGCGGCTGTACACGCCGGGAGCGGCGTCGATCGCGCCACTGTCGTTGCTCGGCCGGCTCGACGCTCCGCGGGGCGCAGACCGGGACGACGAGGACTCGCTGCACGAGCGCATCGAGGGCACGGTGTCCGGACTGCTGGCCCTGCTCGGCCTTGATGCGGATCCCGTGCGGAGCAGGGAGCACATTCTGCTTTCGCGGATCCTGGACGACGCCTGGCGCGCTGGGCGATCACTGGAGCTGGCCGACCTGATTCGGGCAGTCCAGTCGCCCCCGTTCGACACCGTGGGCGTCGTGGGCGTGGATGCGTTCTTCCCGCCGCGGGAGCGGACGGACCTGGCCATGATGCTCAACCATCTCCTGGCGTCTCCCGGATTCCGTGCGTGGCGCGAGGGTGAGCCGCTTCACATCCCCGACCTTCTGCATGCTCCTTCCGGACGTCCCCGGCTCTCCATCCTGTACCTCGCGCACCTGTCGGAGGCGGAGCGGATGTTCTTCGTCACGCGCCTGCTCTCGGACCTTGTCGCCTGGATGCGTACCCAGCCGGGCACGGGAAGCCTCCGGGCCCTGCTGTACATGGACGAAGTGTTCGGGTACTTCCCGCCCTCCTCGAACCCGCCGTCGAAGCGCCCCCTGCTGACGCTCATGAAGCAGGCCCGCGCCTTCGGTGTCGGTGTCGTGCTCTCGACCCAGAACCCCGTGGACCTCGACTACAAGGGACTGTCGAATGCGGGGACGTGGATGCTGGGCCGACTGCAGACGGAGCGGGACAAGCTGCGTGTGCTCGACGGGCTCGAGACCGCCTCCGCAGCGGCGACGCTCGATCGGGCGGATGCGGATCGGCTGCTTTCCAGCCTGGGGAAGAGACGATTCCTGCTCCACAGCGTACACGAGCCCGAGCCCACGCTCTTTCACACCCGGTGGGCCCTGTCGTACCTGGCAGGACCGCTGACCATAGCCCAGGTACGGGACCTGGCGACCACGGAGGTGGCGGAGAAGCCGGCGAGCGCGGGTCCGTCTCCCGGTGCCACCGGTGGTGATCCCACGCCGCGCGAAGCGGTATCCGGCCCGGGTACGGGTCGTCGGCCGCTCGTGCCGCCGGACCTGGACGAAGCCTTCCTGAAGCCGGTCCGTTTCGTCGAACCGTCCGCGCAGATCGGGTACGCGCCGTGCCTGGCGTGGGAGGCCCGGATGCACTACGTCAAGGCGCCGTGGGCCGTGGATTCCTGGCAGCACGTCGGCGGAATCGTGGACATCCCGGACCTGCAGTGGGGTGATGGCGAGGAATTCGAGCCGGGCACGCTCGACACCTCACCCGAGCCCGTGGACGGAGCCCATTTTGAACCCGTGCCGACTTCCCTCGATGCGAGCGCCCAGACCCAGTGGCGGCGAGATCTGCAGCAGTACCTGTACCGGGAACGCACCCTCCTCCTGCTGCGAAGCGAGGCCCTGGGCCTCGTCTCCGGACCCGGTGAAGACGAGGGCACTTTCCGGGCGCGTATCCGGCACGCGGTGCACGAACGGAGGGATCGTGAGATCGAATCCCTTCGGGAGCGGTATGCTAGGAAGTTGGATCAGTTGCAGCGGCGGGAAAAGGCGTCGGAAGACCGGGTCACCCGGGAAGAAGGCCTGTTCGACCAGCAGAAGATCGGGGCCGTGCTCGACGCCGGAGCCACCCTGCTCGGTGCCCTTCTCGGAGGCAGGCGTCGGTCCAGTGTCGGGGGAGCCACCCGGACGGCCCGCCGGCTCGGGCGGGCGGCCCAGGAACGCTCGGACGTACGGATGGCGCGGGAGAACCTGGAAGACGTGCGGGCCGAAATCCAGGACCTGAATCGCATGCTCGAGGACGAGATCGCGCAGATATCCGGGACGTGGGACGTGAATTCCGTGGAACTCGAGGAGGTCGCGCTGACGCCCCGGAAGGCGGACATCCGAGTGGAGCGCGTGGCCCTCGTCTGGATGCCGTACGCCGAGGGACCGGACGGCCGACGCGCACCCCTGCACCGGCAGGGTTGACGTTCAGAGCTGCACGCTTTCCCCGTGCTCCGGGATGGCGATGTCCCCGTACCCTTCGCCCAGAAGGGTGTCGCGCAGCTTTTCCTGGCGTCCCGGCGCACCGTGGACGAGGAAGATCCGTTTCAGTCGTTCCCGGTCCATCATGCCGATGAAGTGGACGAGACCCGGCTCGTCGGCGTGCGCGGACAGGCTGTTCAGGACCACGACCTCCGCCCGCAGGCGGTGAGGTTCACCGAATATGTTGATTTCCGGACGGCGCTCCACGATCCGCTTCCCGAGCGTGTGGTCCGCGCAGTAGCCCACGATCATGATCGTGTTGCGGTCGTCCTCGACGTTGTTTCGCAGGTGGTGCAGAATTCGGCCGGCTTCGCACATCCCGGAGGCGGAGATGATGACCGCCGGCGTCCTCAGCGCGTTGATGGCTTTTGATTTCTCCACATCCCTGACGTAGGACAGGCGCTCGAATCCGAACGGGTTGTCGTCGGTGAGCATGTACTGGTGAAGCTCACGGTCAAAGCACTCCGGGTGGGCACGGAAGACGCCCGTGGCACTCACGGCCAGTGGACTGTCCACGTAGACCGGGATGGGAGGCAGCTTCCCCTCGTTCCATAACTGGTCCAGCGCGTGGACGATTTCCTGCGTGCGCCCGACGGCGAACGACGGGATGATCACCTTGCCTCCCCGGGCGCTGGTCGTGGAGATCACCTCCGCGAGGCGGGCCTTGGTCCGGTCGGGCGGATCGTGGACTTCGCCCCCGTAGGTGGACTCCGAGATGAGGTAGTCGCAGTCGGCCATGGCCTGCGGATCCCGGAGAATGGGGCGGTTCGGGCTTCCGACGTCACCCGTAAAGCCCAGGCGTGTGGTCTTGCCGCGCTCCTCGATCGTGAGCACCATCGTGGCCGAGCCCAGGATGTGGCCGGCGTCCCGGTATTCGACGCTGACGCCCGGGACGGGAGAGAACGACTGCCGGTAGCCGACTCCCACGAAGTGCTCGAGAACCCCTTCGGCCTCGGCCGAGCCGTAGAGCGGCATG
>JAHEEH010000223.1 GCA_024640835.1 Bacteroidota bacterium | reverse complement strand
ACTCGCGCGAGCTCGCCCCCATCGCCGGACACTACCCCGCCGTCCGGCTCGGTCCGCCGTGGTGGTTTCACGACAGCCTGGAGGGCATGCGCCGCTATCGCGAGCAGGTTACCGAAACGGCAGGGTTCTTCAACACGGCCGGGTTCAACGACGATACGCGGGCGTTCCTCTCGATCCCGGCCCGCCACGACCTGTCCCGGCGCATGGACGCCAACTTCGTCGCGCGCCTGGTCGCACGGCACCAGATGACCGAGGACGAGGGCCTCCGCGTGATGCGGGCGCTGGCGACGGACCTCGTGCGGGACACCTACCGGCTGTAGGGGGCTGCCCCGATCCCGCCTCGGTCCATCCGGCGGGAAGGCCTCACACGCCGCTCCACGCCGAAAATCCCCCGTCGACGGGCACCACGATGCCCGTCACGAACCGGGACGCCCGGGAGGCGAGCCACACCACGGTACCGATCAGCTCCTCCGCCTCGCCGAATCGACCCAGGGGGGTGAGGCGCACGATCGACTCGCCACGCTCGGTCAGCGAGCCGTCCTCGTGGGTCAGAAGCCGTCGATTCTGATCGCCGATGAAGAAGCCGGGGGCGACGGCGTTGACCCGGAGCGCCGTTCCGAACCTGCGGGCCAGTTCCACCGCGAGCCACCGCGTGTAGGTGTCCACCGCTCCCTTGGCGGCCGAGTAACCGGGCACGCGCGTGATGGCGCGGTCGGCCGCCATCGAGGACACGTTCACGACGCTCCCCTCGGCGCCGGACGCCAGCGACGGACCGAAGACCTGGACAGGAAGGACGGTGCCCAGGAGATTCAGGTCGAATACGCGCCGGAAGGCCTCCCGGGAGATGCCGAAGACGTCGCCTCCGGGAGGGACCACCGCCTCCGGCACGTTTCCGCCCGCCGCATTCACCAGGACGTCGATACGGCCCCATCGGGCCTGCACGGCATCCCGGGCTGCCGCGAGACTCGATTCGTCGAGGACGTCGGCCACGACCGCCATGCCGGCATCCGCTCCCATGGCTTCGACCGTCCGCTGAAGCGTTCCCGGAGTGCGCCCGATGACGGCCACGTTCGCACCGGCCATGGCCAGCCCACGCGCCATGGCCCCTCCGAGAGCGCCCCCACCTCCCGTTACGACGGCCACCCGGTCGTCCAGGCTGAAAAGGTCGGTCATCCCTGGTCTCGAATTCCGGGCACGTACCGGTCCCGGCGGTTCATGAACTCCTCGAGTGTCCCTTCCGGGGCTTCCACGCCCTCCGGAAGCGGACGACCCGAGAACGTCTGGAAGTAGAGCAGGCAGGCGTCGCGCCACCAGGCGGCCTCCCGCTCCTGGATCCTCAGAAACGTCTCGGTTTCGCGGAATCGGGTCTCGTCGACGAATGTGGCGAGGCCTTCCCACGTCTTCCGCATCTGGCGGACCTCGTCCACACCCCGCTGGTACCGAAGGGCAAGCTCGTCCCAGAGCGTCCGGCCGCTCGCCATCGTGTGGTCCCACGGGACCCGGTGAAACCAGAGCAGGAGACCTTCCGGCACGGTTTCGAGATCGCCGAACCGCGCAGCCACCGGGGGTGCGTACTGCGATACCGCGTCGCTGCCGGAGACCGTGCGGTCGAAGCCGACTCCGCCCGAGTCGGCCCGGTGATAGTAGACCGAGGTCCAGTCGGGACGACCGCCGTCCACCCAGGGCCCGGGGCCGTAGTGGTGATTGCGCGCCATGATGTGGTGGAGGCCGAGAGGCGTCATGTAGTCCACGGCAGCCGGCCACGACGCCATCATCATCCCGACGACGGGATCCACGAACGCGTCGTCGTTCGTGAACGTGCGCCGGAGCCATTCGCCGGCGATCGCTTCCGACGAAAGTCCGTGATCCCAGGCGATCCGGCCAAAAGCATACCAGTTGGCGCACGCGAAGACCGAGCCGCACCAGTTCCTGTCCGTCCCGACGTTCGAAACGCCCGCCATTCCGGATCGCGGGAGGTCGTCCAGGGATCCGTCCACCACGCGGGCCACGGTGGAGCCCGGACCCTCTGCCCCCGTGTCCGAATCGAGCACTTCCTCGAACAGGGGAGCCAGGTACACGAAGTGGGTCGCCAGACCCAGGTATTCCTTCGTCACCTGGAATTCCATCATCAGCGGCGTCCCGGGCATCGCGCCGAAGAGCGGATGGAACGGCTCGCGGGGCTGGAAGTCGATCGGGCCGTTCTTGACCTGGACGAACACGTTCTCGAGGAACGCCCCATCCAGTGGTGTGAACTCGGTGTAGGCCTGCTTCGCCCGGTCGTCGGGCACCTCGTGCGAGTAGACGAAGGCCCGCCACATGACGACCCCATCGAAGGGCGCCAGCGCCTCGGCCAGCATGTTGGCGCCGTCCGCGTGGGACCGGCCGTAGTCCTGCGGGCCCGGCTGCCCCTCGGAGTTGGCCTTGACCAGGAAGCCTCCGAAATCGGGAATCAGGCCGTGGATCTCGTCCACCTTCTCCCGCCACCACGCCCGGACGTCCGGATCGAGCGGATCGGCGGTTCCCAGGCCCCCGATCTCCATCGGGGCGCTGAAGCGTGCGGTGAGGTACACACGGATTCCGTACGGGCGGAACTCGTCGGCCAGCGCGGCCGCCTTGACGAGGTAGGCGCGCGTCAGCGAGACGGCATTCGCGTTGACGTTCGTGAGCACGCTGCCGTTGATGCCGATCGATGCGTTCGCCCGCGCGTAGTCGCGGTACCGCTCCGGCCGGTAATCGGGAAGACGATGCCAGTCCCAGAGCGAGAACCCGGCGTATCCCCGCTCGACCGTACGATCCAGGTTGTCCCAGTGGTCGAGCAGACGGAGGTCCACGCGAGGCGACTCGACGACGTCCAGCCCCGACAGGGCGTGTCGGGTCTGCAGCAGGGAGAGGAATCGGAACGCGCCGTACAGGAGACCGATGTGGGTGCGGGCCGCGATGACGATCCCGCGATCCGTGGCGCGTATCACGAATCCCTCGTGCCCGATCGCGGTCCGGTCGGCGTCCGTCAGCAGCGTGTCGACCCCGGGCGAATCGTCCGGCGTGCCGACGAGGAGACCCGTGCCCTCCGGAACGTCGGCACCCAACAGTCCGCCGAGACCGATCGAGAGCTCACGCCGGATGGCATCCACGGTCGGTGAGGAACCGGCCACATGAACGCCGGAGAGCACCGCGCGGTATTCCGCCAGGACCTCGTCGGCGTCGATCCGGTCGTACCGGAGCCACAGCCGGTAGCCGTCTTCCGGGGCGGGTTGGGCCCACGCCGAGGAAGCGGCCAGGCAGGCCAGGAGAAGCATCAGGACGGGGCGCAGCATCGGCTTCCGGTTGAATCGACGGTTCGCACGCTCGCGCCTGCCGAGACGTTCCACGCCGCGGTCAGTCGGCCTCCCGCAGGCCGTCCAGCATCACCTGGTACGCCAGCTTCGGCTGGTACTCCGCGTCGAAGAGCAGGGCCGATCCGTATCCCTCGAAGGACGAGGGGACCCACGAGTGGCGATCCGTCAACCCCCAGGTGAGGAGTCCCGTGCACCCGTCCTCGGCGAGACAGGCGTCCAGTACGTCCCGGTAGACGACCGCCTGCTGCACCAGCCCGGCGTCGGTAGCCGGGATGGGAATCCTCACGTCCATTTCCGTGATGTGGATCTGAAGGCCCAGGTTCGCCAGGCGAGCCATGTTGGTCTTGAAGTCGGACATGCGGGGCGGCGAAGCTGCCGCGACGTGCATCTGCATGCCCACGCCGTGAACCGGGACGCCCGCATCGAGGAGATCGCGAAGCAGGTTGTAGACCCCGTCGGATTTCTGCCCCAGGCCCTCGGCCCCGTAGTCATTGTAGAACAGCAGCGCGTCCGGATCGGCCTCGTGCGCCCAGCGGAAAACCCATTCCAGGTATTCGGGACCGATCCCGTTGAGCCAGAGGGTTTCGCGGAGCGTCCCGTTCCATTCCACGGCCTCGTTGACCACGTCCCAGGCCGCGACGCGCCCCTTGTATCGGCCCACCAGCGTCTTGATGTGGTTCTCGAGAATGGCCAGGAGCTGCTCCCGACTCCAGGTCGGGCTGTTCATCCAGGAGGGCAGGGACTCGTGCCACAGCAGCGTGTGGCCCCGGACCTTCATGTCACGACTCTCCGCGAAGGCGACGAGCTGGTCCGCCTCGTCCCACGAGAAGACCCCCTGGGCGGGCTGTATGGCCGCGGGCTTCATCGTGTTCTCGGCCACGAGGATGTTGAACTCGCGTCCCAGGACTTCGGCAAAACGGCTGTCGGTGCGCTGGAGCCCGGTCCCGACGGCTACCCCCATGGCGAGCCCGTGACGGGCCGCCGCGCCGCGGAGCGTCGAGTCGTCCTGTGTCGTGTCCTCGTCGTCCAGCGTATCCGCGCTGTCACACGCGACGGATCCGCCGAGCAGCATGGCCGCGAGGATCGTGCTGCAGAGTCTGGAATGTGTCATGGACGTCTCACCTGGTCACGTTCGCACCTGCATTCACCGGAATCGGCCCGGGCTC
>JAHEEH010000222.1 GCA_024640835.1 Bacteroidota bacterium | reverse complement strand
AGGCTGGTCCGCAACCCGTGAACGGCGGAGCGGGAAACGGGACTCGAACCCGCGACCCTCAGCTTGGGAAGCTGATGCTCTACCAACTGAGCTATTCCCGCGCGTAGACGGATAAAGTAGCAGCACCTAACACGATAGTCAATAACGGGATTTGACGACCGAACGCGAATTCGTATCTTTGCCGTCCTGCGTCCGAATCACGCGCCTGCCGCGGAATCCCGGATGCATCCCACCAGCACACACGTCGAGCTTCCCGGATAGATGCAACCCACGTATCGCCCCAGCCGCCGCAAGCGGGCCAACAAGCACGGGTTCCGTTCCCGCATGGCGTCAAAGAACGGCCGGCGTGTCCTCAATCGCCGGCGCTCCAAGGGCCGCAAGGTTCTGTCGGTAAGCGATACGCGCAGCGGCAAGTAGTCCCGCGGCGCGCGTCGCGGAGGCCACCGGAGCCCCATGATGCGCCTCAGCCGGTCGCACAGGCTCAGGCGGAGACGCCTGATCCGCCCTCTCTTCGATCGCAGTCGTTCGGACGTCCATACGGCGTCGGTCGGCTGCGTTCGTGTTATGTATCGACGCGTCGAACCCGGGGAGCTTCCGGCCGGGGTTCCGATCCAGGCGGGATTCGCGGTCGGTCGTGGAACGGGATCTGCCGTCGCGCGGAACCGGGTGAAGCGGCTCATGCGAGAGGCCTATCGGGCCGGATCGGGACCCCTTCACGACGTCACGGGTACAGTCGGGCTGCGGCTGACCGCTCTGTTCATGTTCCGGGGACAGGCTTCCCTGGCGTCCGACTGTATCCCGAGGGACCTCCCTCATCTTCTGAATCTCGTCGCCCAACGCCTTTCAGGCGGCACGGGTCGACCAACCGCTCAGTGAGTCGTGGATCGTAACGTTGTCATCGCGACCGTCCTGATCGCGATCATCATGGTGGTGTGGCTCACCTGGCTCACCCCGCCCTCTCCCCCGCCGGGTTCGGACGTCGATTCGACGCAGGTCATTGTCGACCCGGCGATCCCCGACACGCTTTCGCCATCGGCGCTCCAGGAGCCGGCCACGGCGCCGGTTGCGCCGACCGTGTCGCAGGACGACTCGACCGTCGTCGGCGTCGCCACGGGCGAGGCGCGGACGATCACGGTGTCGACGGATCTGTATGAAGCCGAACTCTCGACCCTGGGCGCCACGATCCGGTCGTGGTCGCTGGCGCACTACGAGCTCGCCGACAGCAGCGCCACGGTCCAGATGGTGGACTCGACGGAGTCCGGAGCGGTCTCGCTGGTCTTCACGTCGCCGTCGTCCCGCGTGTACGATACGCGCGCATTCTACTTCGAGACCGACGTGACGGGGGACCGGGTGGAAGTGGGCGATCAGCCCAGGACCATGAGGTTCCGGGCGCCCGTCGGCGAGGGAGCGCTCGAAGTCTCGTACACGTTCAGCCCGGGCACGTACGAGGTCGTGATGGACGTCCGGATGGAGCGTGCCGAGACGTTCATGACGAACAGCGGATACGAGGTGGTCTGGAACGGCGCGATCCCGTTCACGGAGGAGAACCACGAGATCGAGGCCCAGCGCTCGGGCGCCTATGCGCGCTCCGGGGGCGAGGTGGAGCAGCTCAGCCTCGGGGGAGATTCCTATGACGAGCGATCCCTCCGGGGCCAGGTGGACTGGGTGGCCGTGAAGTCCAAGTACTTCGTCGCCACCGTGATTCCGGACGGGGACACCCGTGGGGCTGAGCTCATCGGCGAGCGGTTCGGCGAGGCGGCGGATCCCGACGTGAAATATCGCTTCTCCGCCAGCCTGGGCATGGCCGTTCCTGGACCCGACGGGGACCGGTACCGGATGTACCTGGGGCCGATGGAGTACTACCGGATCCGTGAATACGGCCTCGGACTGTACGACATGGTGGACTACGGGTGGGACTTCTTCGAAGCCGTGACCCGACCGCTGGCCAAGTTCGTCTTCATTCCGACGTTCGTCTTCCTCGCCCGCTGGCTGCCGAACTACGGACTCGTCATCATCATCTTCTCGCTGCTGATCAAGCTGCTGGTCCACCCGCTGACGAAGTCGTCCTTCACCAACATGGCCAAGATGCGCGAGCTGCAGCCGCGCATGGAAGCCATCAAGGAGAAGTACGCGGACAATCCGCAGAAGCAGCAGGAGGCGACGATGAAGATGTACAAGGAGACGGGGGTGAATCCGCTCGGCGGATGCCTCCCGATGCTTCTTCAGTACCCGATCATCATCGCGCTCTGGCAGTTCCTGCCACAGGCCATCGAGATCCGGCAGCAGGGCTTCCTGTGGGCGGCCGACCTCTCGGCGCCCGACGTGATCCTGCATCTCCCCTTCTCGATTCCGCTGTATGGCAACTACGTGGCCGGGTTCACGCTGATGATGGGCATCTCGATGGTCATCCAGATGAAGCTGCAGGCCAACCCGGGTACGAACGCGCAGGCCAAGATCTTCACGTACGTCTTTCCCGTGATGATCTTCGTCATCTTCAACAAGCTGGCGGCCGGTCTGAACCTGTACTACCTCTGCTACAACGTGTTGTCGGCCGTCCACCAGAAGCTGATCAACCGGCAGCTCGAAGCCAAGAAGGCGGCGGGAGAGTCGATCTTCAAGAAGAAGGAGAAGCCGGCCCGGACGGGCGGAAACGGCCTCGCACCGAAGCGCCGGAAGAAGTAGGAGCGCGATGGCGACCGACGTCACCGAGACGATCGCCGCGATCGCGACGGCACAGGGAGCGGCAGCCCTCTCGGTGGTGCGCGTCTCCGGTCCGGAGGCGATTGCAGCCGTGGACGGCTGTTTTCGCGGCAGGGCCCGCCTGTCGGATGCCGACGGGTACACGGCCCACTTCGGTCGCGTGGAGCACGAGGGAGAGGCGGTGGACCAGGTGGTGGCGACCGTGTTTCGGGCGCCGCATTCGTACACGGGGGAGGACGCGGTAGAGCTTTCGTGTCACGGCGGAGGGGTGGCCTCGGGTCGCGTCCTGGGGGCGGTACTCGCGCATGGCGCCCGGATGGCCCGCGCCGGGGAGTTCACGGAGCGGGCCTTCGTGAACGGGAAGATGGACCTGGTGCAGGCCGAAGCGGTGGCCGACCTGATTCACGCGACGTCGACCGCGGCGCAGCGTGCGGCCGTCCGGCAGCTCGAGGGTCGCTACTCGGACCTCCTGGGTCAGTTGCGGGAGGAAATGCTGGACGTCACGGGCACGCTGGAGCTGGAGCTGGATTTCTCGGACGAGGACGTGGAGTTCGCGGACCGGAGCCGCCTGTCGGAACTGCTGTCCCACGCCGCCGGGACCCTGGAACGCCTGGTGGACACGGAGCGGCCGGGCCGGTTGACGCGCGAAGGGGTCCGGGTGGTCATCGCCGGGCGTCCGAATGCGGGGAAGTCGTCCCTGATGAATGCGCTGCTGGGGCACGAGAGGGCCATCGTGAGCGAGGAGGCCGGCACGACGCGGGACAGCATCGAGGCGGACCTGGACCTGGACGGCTTCCTGTTCCGCATCGTGGATACGGCCGGACTTCGGCCTGGCGCCGCGGGCGTCGAGGCCGAGGGCATCCGGCGGTCGGATCGGGAGATGGGTCGTGCGGACGTGATCCTGTACGTGGTCGACTCGTCGGCCGGGACCGGATCCGAGGACGTTCCGGGCATGACGGCTTCGTATCCCGGGACGACGGTGGTGGTCGTCGCCAACAAGCAGGACCTGGAGGGCGCCCGCGTCCCCGCGGGGGCGGTCGGGGTGAGCGCCGTCGAGGCGCTGAAGGACGAGCGCAGGCTCGATCCCCTGCTCGAAGTGCTTCGAAAGTCCGTCAGGCCGGTTCTTCGGTCGGCCGAAGTGTCTCCGGCCCTGGCGAACGCGAGGCACCTCGACCACCTGCGGCGTGCCCTCGAGGCCGTGACGAGGGCAGGCCTGGCTCTGCGGTCCGGTCGGTCGGGCGACCTGGTCGCACAGGATCTGCGGATCGCCCTGCACGAGATCGGCTGCATCACGGGTGCCGTGACGACCGAGGACGTGCTGGGTCGGATCTTCTCCCGGTTCTGCATCGGCAAGTAGCCCGGGAACGGAGGGCCGTCGGCCTCCGTGCAACGGCCCTTCCCTCCTGCCCCATGCCCCCAGGACCCGCGTTCGACGTGATCGTGGTCGGTGCCGGACACGCCGGCGCCGAGGCGGCCCACGCGGCGGCCCGCATGGGCTGCCGAACGCTGCTCGTGACGCTCAGCCTGGATGCGATCGGCCGGATGTCCTGCAATCCGGCGATCGGAGGAATCGGGAAAGGCCAGATCGTCCGGGAGATCGACGCGCTGGGCGGACTGATGGGTATCGCGGCCGACCGGGCGGGCATCCAGTTCCGCATGCTGAATCGCCGGAAGGGTCCGGCGGTATGGGGGCCGCGGGCCCAGTGCGACCGCCTCGAATACGCGACGGCCGTGCGGGAATTGCTCGAGGAAACGCCGAACCTGTTCCTCAGGGCGGACATGGTGACCGACCTGGTGGTCGA
>JAHEEH010000221.1 GCA_024640835.1 Bacteroidota bacterium | reverse complement strand
CCAGACGGTCAGCGGCACGGGCCCGGGGGAAAGCCTCGGGCATTCGAACCGGCTCCTGTGTCAGAGCACGCGGCGCGGCTCGTTCGTGACCCTGTTTCTCGGATTCCTCGACGTCTCCTCGCACGAGATCCATTTCGCCAATGCCGGACACAACCGGCCCTACCTGGTCCGGCAGGACGGCACGGTGGAAATGCTCTCGCTGGGCGGACTCGTGCTGGGCTTCATGCCCGATCACGAATACGGGGAGGACAACCGCTCCATGGCGCCCGGGGACATGCTCGTGGTCTTCTCGGACGGCGTCACCGAGGCCTTCAACCAGTCGCACGACATGTATGGAGAGGATCGCCTGATCGACGCGCTCAAGGAACTGCACGGTCAGCCCGCTCGCCGTGTCGTGGACGGAATCGTGGAACGCGTCAAGGCTTTCGCGGGTGCACACCCGCAAAGCGACGATATCACCCTGCTCATTGCGCGGCGGACTGCCTGAACCGCTTGCTTCTTTCCCGTCGGTCGCCTAGCGTTTTCCGATTAGCCTCCGAAATACGAAAAGAGAGTACCATGCCGTTCTCCACCACCGAAAAGTACCAGGCCGTGGTCGTCCAGATCACGGGCAAGTTCCTGGGCAGCATCGAGGGTCCGGCCTTCCGGACGGAGATTGAGAACCTTCGGGACAGCGGCAAGAAACGGGTCGTCGTCGACCTGTCCAGAGCCGATTTCATGGATTCCTCGGGTATCGGCGCACTCATTGGCGCGCTGACCACCATGCGGAAGGCCGACGGCGACGTGAAGCTGTCCGGCATGAAGGATCGCATCAAGAACCTGTTCCTCCTCACACGCCTGCTCGGCCCGGTCTTCGAGGACCACGACGACATCGAGAAAGCCGTCGCGAGCTTCGATTGACGACGCGCCCCGTACCCGGGGCCATGCCGGCGCCAGGGAACCGTACCCGCTACTCCCGTACCGTCCCCCGCCATGATCGGTGATACCGTAGGGCCATACCGCATTCTGGAACCGTTGGGCCAGGGCGGGATGGGCATTGTGTACAAGGCTCACGACGAACGTCTGGATCGGACGGTCGCCCTCAAGTTCCTGCCTCCCCAGCTGACCGGAGATGACCGCGCCCGGCAGCGGTTCGCCCAGGAAGCCCGGGCCGCGTCCGCACTGGATCACGCCAACATCTGCACCGTCCACGATTTCGGGCAGACGGACGATGGGCGGGCGTACATCGTCATGGCGTTCTACGACGGCCAGACGCTGAAGTACCGGCTCGAGGACGGCCCGCTCGCGACGGACGAGGCCCTGCGGATCGCCCTGCAGGTGGCCCGTGGTCTCGCCCGCGCTCACGAGGCGGGCATCGTTCACCGGGATCTCAAGCCGGCGAACATCATGGTCACGGACCGCGGCGAGGTCAAGATCCTGGACTTCGGGGTCGCCAAGCTCGCCTCCTCCCTCGACCTCACGAGCGAGGGTGCCACGATCGGAACCGCGGCCTACATGAGCCCCGAGCAGTCGCGCGGGGAAACCGTGGACCCACGGTCGGACCAGTGGTCCGTGGGCGTGCTCCTGTACGAGATGCTCACCGGGCGGCGGCCGTTCGGCGGCGGGTACGACGCCGCGATGCTGTACGCCATTCTCAACGAGGAGCCGGCCGACGTGGCCTCTCTCGTTGCGGGCATCGATCCGGATGTTGCGGGCATCGTCCGGCGCCTGTTGTCCAAGAAGCCGGGAGATCGGTTCGCGAAGACCGAGGACCTGGTGAGCGCCCTGGAGCACACCCTCGGTGCTTCCGGTACCCTCGCCGCACAACCCGGACCGGCGCCCGCCCGTCCCGTGTCGGCCTCGACCGGTCGGATCGTGTGGGTGTTCGGGATGGCGGCTGCCGTGGCGCTGGTCGTGGTCTACGCGGCCATGCACTATTTCGGACTTCCGGACTGGGTCTTCACGGTCGGCGTGCTGCTCATGGCCATCGGCCTTCCGGTCCTGATCCTCGCGGGCGCCATGGAGCGGCGTCGCGCCTCGATGGATTCCGGGGAGCGAAACGCGCTCTCGGGAGTGCCTGCCTGGCTGTCGGTGCGCAAGGCGGCCATGGGGGGCGTCGCGGCCATGGTGCTCCTCGCCGTCCTGTCCGGCGGCTACATGGTGATGCGGGCGGCAGGAATCGGCCCGGCGGGCACGCTCGTGGCGAAGGGCGCCCTCGCGGAACGCGACTTCGTGGTCATGGCCGACTTCGAGAACCGGACGAGCGACCCGAATCTCGGCCTGTCGATCGCGGAGGCATTCCGGATCGACCTCTCCCAGTCCTCCATCGTGAACCTGGTCGACGCGGGTACCGTGCGGGACGCCCTGGTTCGCATGCAGCGGGATCCCGACTCGCGCCTCGATGCCTCGACGGCACGCGAGGTTGCCGAGCGTGTCGGGGCGAAGGCGGTCCTCCTGGGCGACATCTCGTCCATCGGGCGGAGCTTCCAACTGGTCGGCAGACTGGTGAACGCATCGGACGGGACCGAGCTCGTCGCCATCCGGGAGAACGCGGCGGACGACGGCGAGCTTCTGGTCGCGATCGATCGACTGTCCGGGCATCTGCGCGAGCGGATCGGTGAATCGCTCGTCTCCATCCGGGGCGGCGAGCCACTGGAGGACGTCTCCACGGCGTCCCTTGTGGCTCTGCGACTGTACTCCGAATCGGAGCGGTTGGCCAACGTCGGCGACAACCTGGCGTCCGAGCAGTTGCTCGAGCGTGCGCTCCAGGAGGATTCGACCTTCGCGATGGCCTGGCGGAAGCTCTCCGTCGTACGGAGCAACGCGGCCCAACCCCTGGAGAGCCAACTGCAGGCTGCCCGCCGGGCATTCGACCTGCGCGACAGGCTTCCGGAGCGTGAACGCCTCCTCGCGGAAGCCCGCTATTACAACACCGTCGTTCCCGACGAGGACCGGGAAATCGCTGTCTACGAAGCCGTCCTGCAGAAATGGCCGGACGACCTGACCGCCCTCAACAACCTGGCCATTCCGTACCGGAACAACAACCGACTGGCCGAAGCGGAGAAACTCTCGCGTCGTGCCATCGAAATCGGTGAGAGCCTCGTATTCCGGCAGGGCCTGATCAACACCCTCAGCCTGCAGGAGAAATGGCAGGAGACCGAATCGGAGATCCTCGACTACATCGCCCACTACCCGGAGGACAGTACGCCCTGGATCTGGCTGGCACGTCTCTCGGCGAAGCAGGCGGAGTTCGACCGTGCGTTCGCGCTGCTCGATTCGGCGGAGGCCCGCGTGCGGGATACGGCGGACAGGAACTTCCTCGAGAACACCAGGGCTATCGTTGCCCAGACCCTCGGTCGATATGCGCAGGCAGATGCGCTCATCGAAGGGCAGATAGCCGTTGCCGTCGCGGCCGGATTTGACGCCGCCCAGATCGGCGGAAGACTGGGAAGGCCCATGATGACCAGCTCGCTCGACGACGATATGCCGGCCCTCAGGCGTGCGCTCGACGACCTCACCCGGCGCTACCCGCTCGAGGACATGAACGTTCGCAGCCGGCCCGACCCGTTCGTGGCCGCTCTGTACGCGTGGACCGGAGATCCTGACCGGGCGGACACCATATTGGAGGCCTGGCGTGAAGCGGTACCCGAGGAGCTGCGCCCGGACGAACCGAGATTCTCCCTGGCCGTGATCGCGTTTTCGAGAGGTAACACGGAGGCGGCATTCCGCATGCTGGACGAGGACCGAAAGGATCGGAATTGTCCCGAATGCAACTGGGGGATCCAGGCCCGGATGTACGAACGGCTGGATTCGCTCGCGGCTGCCGCAGAGGCATTCGAGCGTAACCTCTCGGACGATCGCGGCTTCAACGTCAACGAGGAGGAAGCTCCCGTTCGGATGCGCCTGGGTGCGCTCTACCAGGACCTCGGTGAGTACGACAGGGCCATAGAGAATTACAGCCGTGCGATTGACCTGTGGGCGGGTGCCGACCCCGACCTGCAGGTCTACGTGCGCCGCGCGCAGTCCGAGCTCGACCGCCTCCTCGACATGCAGGCGAGGGAGCCGAGTTCCGTCCCCGCCGCATCCGGTTCCTGATTACCCCCGCAGACCAGCCGCCCGCCTATCATGTACATGCGCTTTGTGAAGCTGCGCGTCAAGCCAGGCATGGAAGCCGCCTACGAGCGCTTCTACCGATCGGAGGTGGGCCCCGCTGTCCAGGAGAACTCCGGATGCCTGTTCGCGCACGCGATCCAGGACGAGGTGGATACGACCGCCTTCATCTCCCTGTCGTTCTGGCGGTCCCGGGACGACGCCGTCGAGTACGAGGAGAGCGGGCGGTATTCGGCACTCGTCGAACGTCACAGACCCTTCCTTGACGATTCCTCGGAGTTCAAGATGCAACTCACGGAGGACCTGACCCTCGCGTACATGCCGGTCCCGACCGAGCCGAAGGTGGAGGCGTTCGACGTGGCTGCTGCGAGCGCAGAGAGCATTCCGGACGAGCAGACCGTGGAGCACATGCACATCCGGATCGTCGCGGGC
>JAHEEH010000220.1 GCA_024640835.1 Bacteroidota bacterium | reverse complement strand
CCAGGGAGGATGTGCTGGAGCAGCTGGCAACGGAGCATGCCCTTCCCGGCCTCATCCTGGACTGGCGAGAACTGTCCAAGCTCAAGAGCACGTACGTGGACAGCCTGGGGAGCCTGGTCCGTCCGGATACCGGACGAATCCATACGAGCTACAACCAGACCGTAGCGGCGACCGGGCGACTCTCCTCCTCGAATCCGAACCTCCAGAATATCCCGGTCAGGACGGCACGGGGTCGTGAGATCAGGCGCGCGTTCGTGCCGGAGGCCGGGTGGACGCTCCTGTCGGTCGATTACGCGCAGATAGAACTCCGCATTCTGGCGTCCTTGTCCGGAGACGACGCCATGCGGACGGCGTTCGAGACGGGCGCGGACATCCACACGGCGACGGCCTCGCGGGTCTTCTCCTGTCCACCCGAGGAGGTGACCCGGGACCAGCGCCGAAAGGCGAAGGAGGTCAACTACGGGATACCGTACGGCGTGTCGGCTTTCGGGCTCGCGCAGCGGCTCCGATGCGCCACGAGTGAGGCACAGAGCCTCATCGACGGCTACCACGCGTCCTTTCCCCTGGTAGCCCGGTTCCTGGCGCTGCAGGTCGAGCTTGCGCGCGAGCGTGGTTTCGCGGAGACGACCCTGGGTCGCCGACGATTCGTGCCCGACATCAGGGCGAGAAACCGGAACGTGCGGTCGGCGGCGGAGCGCGTGGCGGTCAACATGCCGATACAGGGCACGCAGGCGGACATGATCAAGATCGCCATGGTGCGGATCCACGACCGGATTTCGAAGTCGGGTATGCGCTCCCGCATGCTGCTGCAGGTGCACGACGAACTGGTCTTCGAATCGCCGCCGGACGAACTGGCATCTCTGCGTATTCTGGTCCGGGACATCATGGAGTCGGCCTTGCCGCTAGGGGTTCCGGTGGAGGTGGGCATGGACGAGGGAGACAACTGGCTGGACGCCCACTGACATGCCGCACGATGCGTTCCAATGTCTGGACGCCGCGGCGGGGGTCACGGAATTCCGTCACCGCGGCAACGGTCTTCGGGTCCTTCATCTGCCCGACAGGTCGACCCCGACGGTCACCGTGATGGTAACCTACCTCGTCGGATCGCGAAACGAAAAGGCGGGGCTGACGGGAGCTACCCATTTCCTCGAGCACCTGATGTTCAAGGGAACCGAACGGTACAACCGGGCTTCGGGGACCTCCGTCTTCCAGACGCTGCAGCGGCTGGGAGCGCAGGTGAATGCGACGACCTGGGTGGATCGCACGAACTACTACGCCATGTTGCCGTCGGCCCACGTCGACGTGGCCATGACCCTGGAAGCCGACCGCATGCGCGGCGCCCGATTCCTGCCGGGGGACGTCGAGGATGAGCGGTCGGTCATCCTGAACGAGTTGGATCGCGGACTCAACGAGCCCGCTCGCCGCCTGTACCAGGCCGTCTTCCGTACGGCATTCGAGCGGCATCCGTACCGCCATCCCACGATCGGGCTTCGGGAGGACGTGGCCGCGGTGACGCCCGAAGCGCTCCGCGGGTTCTACGACACGTTCTACTGGCCCGACAATGCCGTCGCTTCCGTCATCGGCGACGTGGAGGAGGAGCGGATGCTCGGGCTGGTGGACGAGATCTTTGGCGCCGTTCCCCGATCGCCCGCGCCCGCGCGCCCGGTCGACGCGGAGGAGCCCCCGCAGACGCGAACACGCCGGACCACGGTCCGCATGGCCGGCGAACCTCCGGCCGTCATGATGGCATGGAAGGGGCCACGAGGCACCGACGACCAGGCCGATGCGCTGGCGCTTCTGGGTATGGTGCTCTCGTCGGGTCGCCTCGGTCGCCTTTACCGGGCGCTGGTCGACCGTGGCCTCGCGATCAGCCAGGCGGCGACCCTGACACGGTTCCGGGATCCCGGGCTGTTCTATGTCTATGCCCTGCTGGCCCCCGGAACCGATCACGAGGCGATCGAGCACGTCATCCTGAACGAGGTGGCCCGGATCGCTGAAGGCGGCGTCGCGGAGGAAGAGATCGCCCGCGCGCGAGTCCAGCTTCGAGCGCACGACGCGTTCAGCCGTGACGGACCCTTCGCGATGGCCGGGCAGCTCAACGAGGCCATTGCGGCCGGGGACTGGAGGCTCTACGCCACTCTTCCGGAGCGGATCGAACGGCTGCGCGCCGAGGACGTGGTCTCCGCCGCCGAACGGTATCTGCGCGAAGAGTCCCTGACGGTGGGGCGCTTCGTCCCGGACACGGGCTGAGGTCAGGGCGCGGTGAGCCGCCCGATCACGGCTCGCAGCGAATCCGGCCGTGCAAGGCCGGAGATCCGTCGGACCACGTTCCCGTCGGGCGAGACGACGAACGTGGTGGGCATGACGAATACTCCTCCGAACGCCTCGGCAATATGGCCGGTCGCATCGAGGACGACAGGATAGGGGACCCCCAGGTCCTCGACGGTGGAGCCCACGCCTGCCGAATCGGGATCGTGGACCGCTACGCCGACGACCGCGAGCCGCTCCGGCCCGACGTCACGCGACAGGTGAACCAGTTCGGGGAGCTCGCGAAGGCACGGTCCGCACCAGGTCGCCCAGAAGTTCACCAGGAGCACGCGTCCCCGGAAGCTGCCCACCTCCAGTTCGTCCCCACCGAGTGTTCGAACGGTGAGTTCGGGGGCGGGATACGAGACGACCGTCTCCACGGTGGCGTCGGAGCCGAGGATGATGGCTCTCGGGTCGGGTCGCGGAGTTCTCGGATCCCGTCGGCCGCAGCCGGAGGCGGCGGCGAGAGCGAGCGTGGCCAGCAGGACCACCGCCGGCCGAAACGCGCCGGACAATGCAGAAGCGATACGCATCATGCCTGGGAATTGCGCGTTGAACCGGCCTTCGACGGGCAGGTTCGATTGCCCCGCCCCCATTCAGCCATCATGTGCCGCATGCCTGTTCCGAAAGCCACCGTAACCGGCGCCGAAGCCGTCCAATGGGATCTGTCACACCTGCATCCCGGGCCGGAATCGGTCCGTGACGCGCTCCGGGAAATCGAGGCAGACTCGGAGGAGTTCTCGTCCGCGTACCGCGGCCGCGTGGATGCGCTCGTGCCGGACGAGTTCGCACGGGCCATGGAGCTGCTGGGCTCGATCCAGGACCGGGCAGGTCGGGCCCATGCGTTTGCCTACCTAGACTGGTCGACGGATACCGCGGACGCGAAACGGGGGGCGCTCCTGCAGGCCGTGCGGGAGGCGTACACGGGCATCGTGCGCCGCATCCTGTTCTTCGAGCTCGAGTGGACCCATCTCGCGGAAGAACGGGCGCAGGAGGTGCTCGACAGCGACACGATTGCACCGTACCGGCACTACCTGGAGCTCCTGCGCCTGCAGCGGGACCACCTGCTGTCAGAACCCGAGGAGACCCTTCTCGTCGAGAAATCGCTGACGGGTGCCCAGGCGTGGACCCGGTTCTTCGACGAGACGGTCGGCACGCTCCGCTTCGGCACGGGAGAGGAGGATCTGACCCAACAGCAGATCCTTGCCCGCCTGCACGATCCGGATCGGGAGATCCGCAGGTCGGCCGCCCTTGCGTTCACCGCAGGGCTCAGCCCGGAGATCCGCACGCTGACGTTCGTCTTCAATACCCTGCTGGCGGACAAGTACTCCGACGACCGGCTCCGTCGGTACGAGAACTGGCTCGCTGCCCGCAATCTTTCCAACGAAGTCGCGAACGAAACGGTGGACCGCCTCATCGCGACGGTCGAAGGCGGGTACGGACTCGTTGGACGATTCTACCGGCTCAAGCGTCGACTGCTCGGGCTCGAAGAGCTCATGGACTACGATCGGTACGCTCCGGTGGGAGAAGCGTCCACCCACTACGGGTGGGAAGACGCCAGGCGAGTGGTCGAGGCATCCTACGGCGATTTCCATCCCGAAATGGGGCGTATTGCGAAGCGTTTCTTCGAAGAGCGCTGGATCGACGCGGCCCTCGCGCCCGGAAAGCGCAGCGGTGCTTTCAGCCACGGGACCGTGCCGAGTGCCCACCCCTACGTCCTGCTGAATTACACGGGCAGAATCCGGGACGTGCAGACCCTCGCCCACGAGCTCGGACACGGCATTCACCAGACGCTCTCGCGCGCGCAGGGCGTATTCCACGCCGATACGCCCCTCACGACGGCCGAGACGGCATCGGTCTTCGGCGAGATGCTCGTGTTCCAGAGACTGCTCTCCGAAGAGGAGGACGACCGGAACCGTCTGGCCATGATCGTGGGCAAGCTGGACGACACCGTGGCGACCGTGTTCCGGCAGGTCGCCATGAACCGATTCGAGGATCGGGTACACCGGGCGCGTCGCGAGGAAGGAGAGTTGACCTCGGAGGAGCTCTCCGGACACTGGATGGAAACCCAGCGGGCGATGTTCGACGGTGCCGTGACCCTCGGCGATCACTACGCCTCATGGTGGGCCTACATTCCGCATTTCCTGCACACGCCGGGATACGTATACGCGTACGCATTCGGCGAATTGCTCGTGCTGGCACTCTATCGGAAGTA
>JAHEEH010000219.1 GCA_024640835.1 Bacteroidota bacterium | reverse complement strand
GTGGACGCCTCGCAGTCCGGTTTCACGGCCTCGGGCGGTCTCCGGCACGACCTGTTCTACGACGAGGATCCGGACGGACTCGATTCCGTGCTGCGCCTGTACATGCGGGCAGACCACGTGTACGCCGGATACCGCTCCTATCCCCTGATGGTGCACGTGGGACGGTTCGATGCCCACTGGGCCCCGTACGGACAGGCCGCGCTTCTCCTGAGTGACAACCCCCGCTCGATGGACGCCCTGCATCTCAGGCTCGGCGGGACGCGCATGGCGCTTCGCAGCGTCTACGCGGAGCTCGACGCCGTGACGGGCGACGGTCGCTTCACCGGCACCGCAGGATCCGACTCCGTGGTCTCGGGTGCCAGGCGCCGCTTTCTCGCTGCGCACCGGATCGACTGGAGACCCACGCCGTCGCTCGCCCTGACCCTCGCGGAATCCGCCGTCCTTTCCGGCACGGGGACCGGGTTCTCCCTGAAGTACCTCAACCCGGTGCAATTCCTGTTTCTCGCCGTCGACAATCGGCCCAAGAACGACGAGAACAACGGTCTCCTTGCGGCCATGCTCTGGTGGCGGTTCCGGGCGACCACCCTCACCGTGCAGTTCCTTGCCGACGACTTCGTGTACATGACGGGGGACGAACCTCCCTCGCTCGCCCTGTCCGCTTCCGTCGTCCGGGCTGCATACAGACCGTGGCTGGATCTCGGTGCCTACGTGACCGCCGTTACGGCGCGCACCTACAACACCCACCAGGCGGAAGGGCGCTACATATACCTGGGCCGGGGCATCGGCGCGCCATTTGCCGACTACGTCGAGGCATCGTTCTTCGGCAGATTCTGGATGGACCGGACCCTGCCCGGACTTTCCGTCGAGCCCGCGCTCACCCTGCTGTGGCAGGGTCAGCAGGACTACCGGGAACCGCTGCCGCAAGACAACGATACGGGCACGATCCTGACCGGCGTGGTGGAGCGCACGGTGAGGACCGCGGTCCGAGCCGAGTACACGATCGGCACCGTGGGTCGAGTCTGGATCGACGCCGGCGTCGATCATCTCTCCGATGCCGGTAACGTGGAGGGCCGGCGACGCACGCTGTTCGTGGCCACGGGGGGACTCTCCGTCCGTCTTTCCCTCTCGGGGCCCTACCGGTTCCGCCCGTGAAACCCCCTGGTCGGGGAATACGGAAGGCGCACGTGCGGTTTCGCCTCCCCGCCGGGTGATTCTTCGCCCGTCAGCCCTTCTTCCCGATTGGCCTTCAGCGTTCCGTCGATGCCCGATATCGCCGCCGCACTGGAACGGTACCGTCCCATCGTGGACGAGTGGAGCGCGTTCATGGACGCCGTCCGCCGTCCGCTGCCGTCCTGCATCTGGGCCAGGCCGGACCGCGGGGACCTTTCCGTAGCCCTGGCCGATGACTGCCTCTCCGGTAGATCGCTGGACTGGTTTCCCGGAGGGATACGCCTGGACGAAGCACCCGACCTGGTTCACAGTCTCGCCTATCGCGCCGGCCTCATCCACGTGTTGGAGGAGGTATCCATGCTGCCCGTCCTGCTGCTCGACCCACGGCCCGGAGAGCGGATCCTGGACCTGTGCGCGGCTCCCGGCAACAAGACCGTCCTGATCGCGGCCCTCATGCGCGGCGCCGGAACCGTGGTGGCCAATGACGCCAGTCGGGGAAGGCAGGCCGTGACGCAGACGGCGATTCACCGCATGGGGCTGGCGAACGTCACGCTCACGGCCGTCACCGGTGCCCACAACGGCTGGGTCGGCACCGGATTCGATCGCGTGCTCGTGGACGCGCCGTGCTCGTGCGAGGGCACGGTGCGCAAACATCCCCGATCGGCCTGCCGGACGGACCCTGAAGGCCGCGGCAAGCTGGCAGCCCTCCAGAGACGGCTCCTTCTGTCGGCCGTGGACGCGTGCCGCCCCGGGGGTCGGATCGTGTACGCGACCTGCACCTTCGCACCCGAGGAGAACGAGGAGGTCGTCGCCCATGCCCTCGCGGAGCGCGGAGACCAGATCCGCGTGGTGCCGGTCCGGATTCCCGGGCTGCCTTGCTCGCCCGGCCTGACGGAATGGGGCGGGAAGTCGCTTCCCGCCAGCCTGGATCATGCCATCCGGATCTGGCCGCACCAGGGCGATACGGGAGGCTTCTTCTGCGCGGTTCTGGAGCGTGATGGCCTCCCCATCCCGCCTCGCCCACCGGTTGCCGACTCCGATGCGGTCCGGGAAGCGATCGCGCCGATCTTCGATCGTTTCGGCATGGGACGCGGAGTCGATGACGACTTCAAGTTCCATCGCATGTCCTCCCGGTACGTGTCGGCCACGTCCGCTGACCATGCGCCCGGTGTCCCTTTTCCGCCGCTCTCGAGGGGCCTGTCGGCCGTTCGTATGACGGGCATCGTGCCGAAGCTCACGACGCAGGGCGCCCTCGCGCTCGGATACCGGGCGACCCGGAACGTCATCGATCTGGATCGCCCGAACGCCACGGCCTTCGTCCTGCGTGAGACGGTCCGTGCCGACGTGGACACCGCCGGATACGTGCTGATACGCTGGAGCGGCCATCCCATCGGAGTGGGATTCGCCCGGACGTCGGGTGCCGCGGTGCCCGTCGACAGCCTCTATCCCCGGACCTGGGCCGGTCTCAATCCGGCCGGCTTGCGAAAAGATCCGTCCTGATGGACGGCACCTGCTCCGGTCCCGGGGAACTCCGGATCGTGCAGGTCGCGCCCTTCCGGCCCGCGGCGCGAGGACGCGGCCAGGGTCTTCCTCAGTTGAGGCGGAAGCGGAAAGTGACCCTTCCCGATTGATTCACCTGGGGCGCACCGGGGGGCAGCGGGTTGAACCTCCAGCGGGCCAGTGCATCGCTGACGGCCTGTTCGAGTCGGGCGTCGGCTTTCCTCAGCGGCAAGGAACCCACCACGCGGCCCTGCGGGTCGACGGTGATCTGCACGGTAATGTCCGCATTCACCTCCGAGGCATACTGCGGCGTAACCGTCGCGACCGGGATCCGGTTGAGCCCCTCGATCTGGTAGGGAGCGCTGCGCGTCTCGTCCGCACCCGCTCCGTCCTGTCCCTGCTGGGTCCGGTCGTCTCCCTCGGGATCGCCGCTGCCCAGGGGCCGGATGGGACGACTGTCCGCCGGCTGCTCGGTTTCCAGCTCGCTCTGCGAGTCGGGTCGCTGTTCCGGCGCGACGACTTCCGATTCAGCATCCTGCACGGTCTCCTGGTTGGAAACCGCCTGGTCGGGCAGATCCACCGGACGGGCTTCCCTGGGAGCGGGCGCCGGTCGCGGATCCACCGGATCGGCTTCGTCGGCGGGCTGAGGGGTCTGGTCGGCCTGGGTCTGCGGGGCCCTCGAGACGGGCCGACCCTCTGCGAACGGGCCGAATTCAACCTCCACGAATCCGATCGGCACCGATTCCACGACGCCCATGGTCAGGAACGACAACCCGAGAAGCACGAACACGTGCAGAAGCACACTGGCCGACAGGCCGATCCAGTCGTCTCGCTTCATGACAGGCAGGGGCAGGATTCGGGGATCGTACGCGGAAGAACCGAACGGGATTCCGTCACGGGTCTGCCGGAGGATCGCCCGAGTGCCATCGCTCCCGGATGACGAATCGGGGCCTCCCCTTCACCTCGTCATACACCCGGGCCACGTACGATCCCACGACGCCCAGGAAGAAGAGCTGCAGTCCGCCGAAGAAGAAACCGACGAAGGTGAGGGAGGCCCACCCCGGAACCGTGGCGTGGAACAGCAGCTTCTCCACCAGCACCCAGACGAGCCCCAGGAAGGCGAGACCGGAAACGGCGATGCCGATCCGGACGGCGTACCGGAGCGGTCGTCCCGAAAACGACGCCAGGCCGTCGAGACCGAGGCGGAACCGGTCCCGCCAGGCGTACTTGCTGGATCCGGCGGCCCGCGCCGGCCGATCGTACTCCACGCCCACCTGGTTGAAACCCAGCCAGGCCACGAGGCCCCGGACGTACGGCTGCTGCTCCTCGAATCCGCGATAGGCGTCCAGGACCGCCCGCGACATGAGCCGGAAGTCGGCCGCGTCAACGGGGACAGCGACACCGGTCACCTTGCGGAAGATGCGATAATACAGCCTCGCGGTAGCCCGCTGCAGCCAGGAATCGGCCTCGCGCGAGCGCCGCACCCCGTACACCACGTCGTACCCCTCGCGCCAGCGGTGCATCATCTGGTCGACCACCGGCAACGGATCCTGCAGATCGGCGTCCAGCACGACGGCCGCGTCGCTCGCAACGAAGTGGAGCCCCGCCGTAACCGCCAACTGGTGCCCGAAATTCCGCGAAAACCGTACGAGCACGTAGCCCTTCAGACCCTCCGTGAGCGACTTCGCCAGCTCCGCGGTCCCGTCGGTAGAGCCGTCGTCCACGAAGATCACCTGGTCGACTGCAGGCCGCCCGTCCCGGAACGATTCGATCTCCCGCACGAGGGCCGGCAGCACATCCTGCTCGTTGTAGAGCGGGACGACCAGGGCAACGGTTTCTCGTCGGAGGTCGATCGTCATGTGGCCGGCG
>JAHEEH010000218.1 GCA_024640835.1 Bacteroidota bacterium | reverse complement strand
ACCCGGTGATTTCCGCCTCGGCCCGAACTACCCGAACCCCTTCAATCCATCCACGACCGTTCCATTCGTCCTTCCCGTTGCTTCGAGGGTTCGAATAGCGGTGTACGACGTCCTCGGTCGCGAGGTGCTGCGGCTGGTCGACACCGTGCTCCCACCAGGCAGCCACGAGTCGACGTTCGATGCCGGCAACCTGCCCTCGGGCGTCTATCTCTACCGCATGGAAGCAGGCGGGCGCTTTTTCGTCGGTAGGATGGTGCTTCATCGGTAGGCCTGCTTGTTCCGCTGCCGCGTCGGCAATGGACAGAGACCTGCTCCCGGAGACGGTGCCTGCCGTCAGCGCGTCGATTCCCGAGCGTTTCCATGACAATGCCGGCATCGACTCGGAAGGGGTGAACTCCGGACGGCAGCCTGGTCCCTGGAATGCTCGCGCCGCGTGCCTGTCAGTGGACACTCCTGGGCACCCGCGGTGGTTGCCTGCACGCCCGCAGGAGCGTAGACTGCGGCACGTTTCCGTACGGGCAATCTCGTCCTGCGAGGAGGTACGACCATGTTCATGGGTCCCTACGAGTTCATCATCGCGATCATCGTGATCGTATTCCTCTTTGCCGGCTGGGCCGTCAAGAGGGACCACGATTTCAAGCTCAGGCGAGAACAGATCCGCGGCGGAAAGGAGGAGGGAAGCCTGGGCACGAGCGAACTGAGGGGACTCATCCAGGAGGCAATGCTCGACGTCGTCGCACCGCTCGAGCAGCGGATGGAGCGTATCGAAACGCATCTGCGGCAGCTTCCGGAAAGCACCACCCGGACTGCCGCCCTCGAACCACCCGATCCGGCAAGCGACTGAGCCGCCCGCGGCATCGGTCTTCACACTGGCAAGTCGACTCCACATGACCCTTCCCCTATCCCGGCGCGATTTCCTCCGCACGACCGGCGCCGCCGGCCTCGGCATGGCCATGGTGGGCGTCCCGGGCGCGTGCAGCACATCGCGCGGCACCGTGTTGCGCGTGCTTTCGATCGGCACGGTCGGAACGATCGGCGGCTGGGATCGCCAGCAGGTCTCGGAGCACCCGCGAGCCGAGATCGTCGGGCTCTGCGACGTGGACGCGGGCTACCTGGCCGAGGCCGCGGCCGATCACCCCAAGGCCTTCCAGTGCCGGGACTTCCGGGTGGCGTTCACCGACCACGTGGACGAGTTCGACGCGGTGATCGTCGCCACGCCGGACCACACGCACGCCCCGATCATGCTGACCGCGCTGGCCCATGACAAGCACGTCTACGGTCAGAAGCCGCTCGTCCACCAGCTGGAGGAGCTCACGATGATCGAACGGGCGATGGCGGCGAAGCCGGATCTGGTCACGCAGGTCGGCAACCAGCGGGTGGTCAATCCTGGCCGGCGTGCGGCCGTCGAGATTCTCGGCTCCGGCGCCCTCGGGAAGGCGGTCGAGGCACACATCTGGACCGGCGGCCCCGAGCCCAACATCTACTTCAACTACGACCGGGTGCTGAGCGAACCGCTGAGCCCTCCACCCGGCCTCGATTGGGACCTGTGGCTGGGCCCCTGCGAATCGCGCCCGTACCGCGACCTGCTCGTGCCCGCGAAGTGGCGAAGCTGGTGGGACTTCGGCACGGGGGCGCTCGGCGACTGGGGAGTGCACCTGCTCGACGTCCTCTTCTTCGCCTACGACGAGCTGACGTCGCCGGTCGCCGTGACGACCCATGCCCCGGCGCCACCGGACGCGTTCCACCCCTTCCCCTGCCGGTCGACCGTCACCTACGCCGTCGATTCGGACCGCTTCGCCGCGAGGACTTTCCCGATTCACTACAACGACACCAACCAGGCGCCGTCCCGCGCCGCCCTGGGACTTCCCCCGGGCGACTGGATGGGCACCAACATGACGGTCGTGGTGTGCGAAGGGGGCGTGATGGTGCTCGCTCCGGAGGGGGAGCTCGAGATCTGGCGTGATGGCCGGATGACGCCCGGACTCGAGATGCCCGGCCTGCCGGACTTCCCCGAACTGAACCACTGGCACGCGTGGGTCGACACGATTCTCGGCGTCGAGACCGAGCTGCGCACGCCGTTCGTGGACGGTGCGCGCATCACCGAGGCGGCGCTGCTGGCCGTGAAGGCGGCCGCGTTCCCGGGCGAGGAACTTCGCTGGGACAAGGCTGCCCTGGAGTTCACCGGCCATCCGGAGGCGACGCGCACGATCGTCGGACGCACGTACCGGGAGGGGTTCGCGCCGCCCGTCGTGGGGTGACGTGAAGACGGGGCAGCGTGTCCGCCGTGGAGGGCCGGTCGAGCGTGAAGCCGCCCCCCCGACGCGTGCGATCCGCGTCCCGGCCTATCTTCAGGCCATGCTGCTCCCGACCCTCCTTCTGCTCGCCGGAGTGGCGGCGAGCCCTCATGCCCCGGCGGACTCGACCGTCCGCCCGCTCGGCTCCATTCCCGCCGGCGTCACGGACGGCTGGGCCGAGACGGTCCGGGGAGAGGCGTTCGGATATCATTCCGCCCACCCGACCGAGCGCGCCTCGCTCCTGGTGCGGTCGCTCGACAGCACCAATGCGGCGGTCTGGATGACGGCGCCGGTGGCCGAGGACTCGGGCCCGTTCCGGCACGCCGTGTTCCTCGCCGCCATGGACGTGTCGGATCCGGGACAGACTCCCGTCCGCTTCCACGTGATCGTGAACGGCGGGCACCGGTTCGTCCTTCCGCAGCCCTCCACGACGGCCCCGACCTGGCGCGTCGAAGGAGCGGACGGCATCGTCCTCGGGTTCAGACGACTGCTGGTCGACAAGTTCGGCGACGTGCACGGGGTGTTCACCCTCCACCTGCCGGAAGCGCTGGCGCCCGTCGGCGAACCGATCACGCTCCGGGTCCAGGGGGAGAGCGTCGACCGGCGCAGCTGGTTCATCCTGTACACCGTGTCGATGCAGCCCACCGTGAGCGCCCACGCGGAGCAGATGCTGGCGAGGGAAGACGGAGAGCTCGTGCAGACGGTGCGGCTGGACGCCTGGAATCCCTTCGGGGCGTCGACGATATCGGCGGCCGTGAACGGAGCACATCGCCTCACGGCGCGACTCGAGTCCGGCGCCGCTACCGCGAGGGTCGGCGTTCCGGCCGTCCAGGAACCGGGTACGGTATCGATCACCGTCACCGCCGACGACGACCGGGCCGTCTTCGACGCCGTCCCGCTGCTTCCGGTCACCCCGCGCGAGGTCCACCTCGTTCCGCACAGTCACCTGGACATCGGGTACACCGACGTGCACGAGCGCGTGCTGGAAAAGCAGTGGCAGGGCATCGACAGCGCGCTCGCCTACGTCGAGCGGACACGGTCCTTTCCCCCGGGTGCCCGGTTCAAATGGAACGTCGAGGGTTTGTGGCCACTCGAAGCGTACCTGTCGGCCCGTCCCCAGGCCGACACGACCCGCCTGCTCGACGCCGCCCGGCTTGGAGACATCGCCATCACGGGCCTCTACGCCAACCTGATGACGGGCCTCGCGGGCTCGGAGGAACTCTTCCACCTGCTGGACTTCGCCCGCCGGCTGCGGGAGGAGCACGCCGTTCCCGTCACGACCGCCATGACGAGCGACGTACCCGGATTCACCTGGGGCCTGGTGCCGGCGCTGACGAAGCAGGGCATCCGCTACCTGTCCAGCGGCCCGAACTACATGCCCGGTCCCGGACAGGACGGCGACCGGATCGGGAAGACGCTGGCGGCCTGGGGAGACCGGCCGTTCTGGTGGATCGGTCCAGACGGACGCGACAGCGTGCTGGTCATGACGGCCGGCCGCGGCTACTCGTGGATCGGCGGGTGGCCCCGTGGACGGCTGGCGCTGGAGGATGCCTGGCTGATGAGCGAGTACATGGAGGAGCTCCGGGAGAAGGGCTACCCGTACGAGATCGTCCAGGTCCGGTACGCCATCGGCGGCGACAACGGCTTCCCCGACGGACGGCTTCCGGACGTGGTCCGTGAGTGGAACGAGCGGTTCGTGAGCCCCCGCCTGGTGATTTCAACGCTTCCTGAGCTGTTCGAGGCCTTCGAGCGTCGATTCGGCGACCGACTGCCGCGCATCCGGGCGGACCTCACCGGGTACTGGGAGGACGGCGCGGTGAGCACGGCCCGCGAGACCGTCATGAACCGGGCGAGCGCCGCACGGCTGGTGCAGGCGGAGGCGCTCGCATCCATCCGCGGACTGGACTCCGACCGGGGCGACCGCGAGGCCGCGTGGCGCCAGGTGCTTCTGTGGGACGAGCACACCTGGGGTGCCGACGTGAGCGTCATCGAGCCGGACTCGCGGAGAACCCTGGACCAGTGGCGCCCGAAGCGGCAGTTCGCCCTGGACGCGGATTCACTGAGCCGTGTGCTGCTGGCCCGATCGGGACGACCGAGCGACACGCACGGACCGGAGATCGACATCTGGAACACCCACGGGTATGCCCGGACCGAGGTCGTCGTCCTTCCCGACTCCCTCAGCCGCGGCGGCGACCGGGTGACGGGGGAGGACGGCCGGGCCCTGCCTTCCCAGCGCCTGCGCGACGGCTCGCTCGCCGTGCAGGTCTCTCTTCGACCGCTCGGCGCC
>JAHEEH010000217.1 GCA_024640835.1 Bacteroidota bacterium | reverse complement strand
ATGACCGTGCTCGGAAACGGCACGTCGGTGCGTGCGCTTCGCGAGGCCGGTGCGGAGGTGGCGGGCATCATGGTGGCCGTCACCACGGTCGACGAGGTGAATATCGTGGCGTGCATGATCGCGGAGCGGCTCGGGGTCGGGATCACCATCGCCAGGGTGCGCTCCGACGAGCTGTCGCAATCGGAATCGGTGCAGCTGTCCAGCGAGTTCGGCATCGATGTCGTGATCCATCCCGAGGACAGTGCGGCGGGCGAGGTGGAACGTCTCATCCTCAGGGCGGGGGCCAGCGATGTCATTCCGCTGGCCGAGGGTCGCCTGCAGCTCGTCGGGCTCCGACTGGACCAGGACTCGCCGGTGGTCGGCATGTCGCTGGGAGACCTCTCGTCGGGCTCGTCAGTCGTCCCGTTCCGCGTGACCGCCATCATCCGGGGCATCCGGACCATCCTGCCCGGCGGCAACGAAAAGCTCGCGCGCAACGATGTGGTCTTCCTGGTGGCGCAGCCCAAGCACGTGCCGCCGGTGCTGGAGCTCATGGGCAAGAAGGACCGACGGATCGAGAGCGTGATGGTTCTTGGAGGGTCCGAGGTGGGTTTGCGCGTCGCCCGTCGCCTGAGCGAAAGGCGTCATATCCGGGTGAAGCTCATCGAGCCCAGCCGTGAGCGGGCCGAGTATGCCGCCGAGGTGCTGGGCGACGTGCTCGTCATCAACGGCTCCCTCACCGACATCGATCTCCTCGTGACCGAGGGCCTCCAGGAAATGGACGCCTTCGTGGCCGTGACGGATGACGAGGAGTCGAATCTCGTGACGTGCCTTCTCGCCAAGCACCTGGGCGTCCGGAAGACGGTGGGACTCCTGTCGAAGCCCGCGTATATCCCGATAAGCCAGTCGATCGGCCTGGACTCGGCGGTCAACATGAAGCTGGCCGTCTCGCGGGAGGTCATGCGCTACCTTCGCGGGAAGCACGTCCAGTCGGTCGCCACGGTTCACGGGATGGACGCAGAGGTCGTGGAATTCGTCGCGGACGCCCGTTCGCCCATCACCCGCGGGCCCCTAGCGGAGATCAGCCTCCCGAAGGGCGTTCTCGTTGCCGGCATATTGCACGGGAAGACCGCCGAAGTGGCGACCGGCTTGAGCCACGTGGAGGCCGGCGACCATGCCTACGTCTTCGTGACTCCGGACAAGGTCAGGGAGGCGGAACAGTTCTTCAGCAAGAGCTAGGCCATGATGCTGAACCTGCGTGCGGTGGTTCGCACCCTTGCCGCGCTGGTCGGATTCCTGGGAGCGGCGCTCCTGGTGCCGGCCGCCGTGGCGCTGGGATACGGGGAGGCGTCGTGGTGGACTTTCGCGGCGACGGCCGGCGTTTCGATCGGGATCGGGCTGGCGGGCTGGTTTCTGCTCCGTGAGGAGGAGGGGGAGGAGCTGCGGGTTCGCGACGGCTTCCTGATCGTGGCGCTTTCCTGGGTGGTCCTTGCGCTGGTCGGAGCGGTGCCGTTCGTGATAGGCGGAATTCTACCGTCGTATGCGGATGCGTTCTTCGAGACCATCTCCGGGTTCACCACCACCGGCGCTACCGTGCTGGGGGGCGCGCACACGCCCGCCATCGAGGACGTACCGAATGGCTTCCTGCTCTGGCGCAGTCTCACGCACTGGATGGGAGGGATGGGGATCATCGTCCTGACCCTGGCGATCCTGCCCATCCTGGGAGTGGGTGGCATGCAGCTGTACAAGGCCGAGGTGCCCGGTCCGAGCGCTGACAAGCTGACGCCGAGGGTGCGGGAGACGGCGAAGCGTCTGTGGCTGATCTACGTCGGGATCACGGTGCTCGAGGTCCTGCTGTTGCTTCCGGCCATGAATCTGTTCGATGCGGTGAACCACGCGTTCGCCACCATGGCCACCGGCGGCTTCTCGACGAAGAACGGATCGGTGGGCCAGTTCGGGTCCGCATACGTCGAGTGGGTGATCACGATCTTCATGCTGCTGGCGGGGATGAACTTCGCCCTGCACTACCGGGCGCTGAAGGGCCGGCCGATCACGGTGTTCCGGGACACCGAGTTCAGGGTCTACGCGTCCATCGTGGGGATTGCCACCCTGCTGCTCACGGTGGGCATCTGGGCGCCGTTCGACCGGATGCTCCCGGTGGACCCGGACATGACGCACGCCATCGTCCGGTACGAGTCGTTTCCCGAGGCGCTGCGTCTCGCCGCGTTCCAGGCAGCGTCCATCGTCACGACGACCGGATTCGGCACGGCGGACTACGAAGTATGGTCTCCCTTCGCGATCGGAATCCTCTTCCTGCTCTTCTACATCGGGGGAATGGCCGGCTCCACGGGCGGCGGCGTGAAGGTGATCCGGCACGTGTTGATGTTCAAGAATTCGTACAAGGAGATCCGGCAGCTGATCCACCCGCAGGCCGTGCTGAACGTCCGTCTCAACGGCCAGGTCGTGTCGCACGAGGTGATGCGAAACGTGCTCTCGTTCATCGTCCTGTACCTCGGACTCATCGGATTCGGGACCCTGGGCCTGGCGGCCGGAGGGGTGGATATCCTGTCGTCCTTCGGCGGCACGATTTCGGCGGTCGGCAACATCGGTCCCGCCTTCGGCACGCTGGGTCCTGCGGAGAACTACGCCCACCTCCCCGACATGGCCAAGTGGATCCTGTCGTTCCTGATGATTGCGGGACGCCTGGAGATCTTCACCGTGCTCATCGTCTTCGCGTCGGCGTTCTGGAGGCGGTGACCCTGGTCTTCTTCCGCTGTGGGCCGCGGCCGGTCCTGCCGTCGCGCGGCAATTCCTTCCTTCCCTGAACGGCCTCCTGGAGCCAGGGAAGGGCCTTTTCCCCGGGATGCGGCGGATGGCATGCCGATTGTCCGTGTCTGAGGAAGCCACCTGCCGGTGCACCCCTCATGACCGCACGCGAGACCATGGAGCGATTCGCCCGCCGGATTCCCGGGGGACTCGCCTGGGAACGGGACCTGTTCCGACGCGCCGACACGGCGCCCGCGTCGGCGCTCATCGACGCGGCCGTAGACATTGCGTGGGAGTGCCTGACGCCCGAGAACGCGCTCGAGCATCCCTCGCTCGACATCCTCGAGCGCGGTGCCCTGTTGGTGATCCGCCTTTCGGACGCCCGGACCCAGCTCGACCTGCCGCTCGCGGCCTAGGGCCCGGTGTCAGTCCGCGCTGAAGTCGCGCCAGCCGAAATAGTGCAGCACGAACTTCATCTTGGCGGCCTTCTGCGGCCCGAAACCGGGCAACGCGTTCACGCGGTCGTGGATCGTATCGAAATCCACCCCGTCGTTCCACAGGTGAAGTGCTGAGCCCCGCCAGTCCCGGACCAGCGCGCGCGCCACGCCGTGCGTGTAGTCGGCCATGCGGTTCGTGAACCGGTGAACGGCCGGCAGGACGGCAAACGCGTCCCGGAGGGACTGGTCGTCCATCTCGGCGATCTTCTTCATGTCCAGATGCCCCAGGCGCGCCCGCAGGCGCATGGGGCCGGTGAAGGCGTACTCGGCCCGAACCCGCTGATCGTACAGCAGGCCGAGCAGCGCGGCGTTCGGGTCGGTCCTCAGGTAGCGGTCCGCCTCCGGGTCCCCGGTCATGGTGCCGTCGTCGCGGAACCGGTTCATCATGCGGACCAGGCCCCCTTCGAGCGATCCGTGGTCGAGCAGGGTGGAGGGGAGGGGATTGGGTCGTCGTCCGGGCACGGCAGATGTGTTCGGGAATCCACTATCCTGGGGGAGGTCGCGGGTCAGACGCTCGCAACACGCTTCCAGACCGCGCCCTCCGGCGTGTCCATCACCTCGATGCCCAGATCGGTGAGCTTCGCTCGAATCGCATCGGCGCGGGCGAAGTCCTTTGCCGCCCTCGCGGCCTGTCGTTCGGCCACCAGGGCATCGATTTCGGCCGCCGCCGCGTCCGCCTCGTCCTCCCCTGCGGACTCGACCTGACGTTCGTGCTCCACGACCCCGAGGAGCGCGTTCACGGAATCCATCCACGTCCGGGCCGCCCGGGCGGACTCCGCGTTGAGCTGCTTCCGCATGCCGTGCAGCAACTTGAAGCCCTCGATGACCGCTGCGATCGCCTCGGGGGTATTCAGATCGTCGAGCATGGCCGCGAGCGCCCGCTCGTACAGCGGTCGCAGCCGATCGCCGACATGGTCCGGACCCTCGCCCGATGCCTGGTCGACGGCCTGGATCACCTCGCGGAAGCGGGCCAGGTGCTTCGCACTCGCCCGAAGCGTGTCCCGCGTGAAGTTGAACGGCTTGCGGTACTGCCCGGAAATGAGGGCGAGCCGGACGGCCAGCGGATCCACGCCGCGTCCTCCCTCCGAGACCGGAGCCACGAGGTCGCGTACGGTGAAGAAGTTGCCGGTCCGCTTCGCCATCTTCTCCCCCTCGACCTGGAGGAAACGCGTATGCACCCAGTGCCTGGCGAACGGCCTTCCGGTCAGGCTCTCGGTCTGTGCGATCTCGCACTCGTGGTGCGGGAAGATGAGGTCCTCGCCGCCCGCATGCAGATCGATCTCCCCGCCCAGGTAGGACATGGCCATGACGGAGCACTCGATGTGCCAGCCCGGGAATCCCCAGCCCCAGGGGCTGTACCACTGCATGAGATGCCTGGGGTCCTTCTT